>CAMLER010000050.1 GCA_946478915.1 uncultured Chryseolinea sp. | reverse complement strand
AACCTGACGCCATAAGGATTTCCGCCGTTGTTATATAGGTAAATATCATCCGCATTCACCTGGATCATAAGAAAGCTGGAGGGTACCTTATCGGTTAGATCGTCATCGCACCCGGTCCATATCAGACAAAGCAGGGTCGCCGCGCAATATAAAAAGAAAGGCTTGATCATAAATTGAAATTTTATGCGGCTAAGACAGCCGGAAGAGTAAAAGGGTTGCCTGGGAGAGGTAAAAAGCTGTCAGCTTTCAGCGAACAGCTTGGATAAGGACATAATTCCCGAAAGCTGGTTAATTAGGAAAAAGGCAAGCCTCGCGGACAGGCAGGTTCGGTGTGGCTGGGATTTAAAACACAAATCTGTACTACCGTAACGTCAACACCTCAACACTGCTATAGCTTAAAATATGCCTTCGCATTATGGTAGCAAACATCCTCGACGATTTTTCCGATCCATTCGAAATTGTCCGGCAGTTCGCCCTTTTCAATATCATTACCCAATAAATTGCAAAGTATCCTTCTGAAGTATTCGTGGCGCGGATAGGAGAGGAAGCTTCTCGAATCTGTGACCATCCCAACAAAACGTGACAGTAGACCCATATTGGATAATGTATTCATCTGTCGTTCCATGCCATCCTTTTGATCCATAAACCACCACCCTGATCCCCATTGCATTTTACCAGGAATTCCCATGCTAAAATTACCGAGCATTGTGGCAAACGTATCATTATCCGACGGGTTGACATTGTAGAGAATCGTTTTTGTCAATTGATCCGTATCGTCCAGTTGGTTTAGAAACTTCGACATACTTTGTGCCTGAGGATAGTCTCCGATAGAATCAAATCCTGTATCTGGTCCCAAATCCCGAAGCATTCTTGAATTATTGCCGCGCAGTGCACCCAAATGAAATTGTTGTGCCCATCCCTTTGCATGATACATTTTGCATAGCTCCGTTAGTACGGCGCATTTCAACTGAAGAAGTTCGCCAGGGGTCAACGTTTTGCCTGCACGCACTTTTAAGAAGATCGAGTTTGCGTTCGACGCGGCATCCTGGTCATAGTACAAATACTCCAATCCATGATCAGACGCACGACATCCCAATGAATCAAAGAAATCTATCCGCGTCTTGAGGGCATCTAACAAACCATCAAATCTTTTTATTGAAGTGCCCGACGCACTTTCAAGCTTGTCGATATAAGCATTGTAGGTCTTGGGATCTTCCGCAGCAAAAGTCTTGTCCGGCCGGAAGGTTGGGAACATACGAATTCCCGATTTTTGTTTTGCGAATTGTATGTGATAACCCAGGTCATCGGTTGGGTCGTCGGTAGTGCAAACAACTTCTACGTTCATTCGCTTCAGCAGGGCAAGCACACTATAGTCGTCTTGTTGCAATGCAGCGGTTGCTTCATCGTAAATTTCTTTAGCAGAAGTTTCGTCGAGGACCTTGGTCGTTCCGAAGTAATTCTTCAGTTCAAGATGGGTCCAGTGATATAGCGGATTGCGCATAGTGTAAGGTACGGTCCGCGCCCATTCCAGGAATTTTTCATATGGTGATGCGTCACCGGTAATGTAGCGCTCAGCCACCCCGTTAATCCGCATGGCCCGCCACTTGTAATGGTCGCCCTCAAGCCAGATCTCTGTAAGGTTTTGGAACTTTCGGTTCTCGGCGATATCCTTTGGAGATAGGTGGCAATGGTAATCGAGGATACCAGCGGGAGCGGCATATTGTTCGTACAGGTGAATGGAGGCTTCTGTTTCCAGAAGAAAATCATCGCCCAGAAAGGGCCGCGACGTTTTGATCATAACAAGTTAAAAAGTTAAGACTGCTCTTATCGGTTACGGGTTTTGTAGATGCTTAATATTTAAATGCTTTACTGCCGACCATTACTTCCTGCTTTTGCTCGTCAAACGTCGCCTTCATGCCAGAATGAGCGGCTGCTGTCGTCATGATGCTTGCGATGGAATGTGAATAACCTACTTCGATTGGTGCGTTTGGTTCTTTCCTGCTGCGCACGCATTCCATCCAGTTCCGCATGTGTGCTGACGTAAGCGAATCGCCGCCCGTGTTTGCAGAGGTTACCACCTTTTCTGCCATAGCAGAAATGTCCATCTCCGGCAAAAGGTTGGCAGACATCTTCATGGCCTTCGCATGTCTTTCCTCCAATCCTCCGTGCGGAGAGATCTTGTTTGTATTCAGGTTCAATTCCCCACCATTGGAATAATAAATCTCCGCAGGATTTTCTTTGCCATTGTGCATCCTGGAAGTAAATAATACCTGGAATCCGGACGCAGGATCATTTTGTGGTCCATAGTCAAACACAGCTGTCATCGTATCCCAACTCTTTCTGCCGTCCTTCCAGGCATATATGCCACCGTTGGCAACAACGCTTCTGGGGTGCTGCAACTTGGTGAACCAGTGAACAGTATCGATCTGGTGACTCATCCACTGGCCCGGCATTCCTGAAGAGTATGGCCAGAACAGCCGGAACTCCAGGTGCTTGCGCGCATCAAACGGCTCCATCGGTCTGTTCATAATAAAACGTTTCCAATCTGTGTCCGCTTCCTTCATTTTTGCGACGTCCTCCGGCCTTCTCCAACGTCCGGGCTGGTTAACATTCCATGACAGTTCTACCATGGTTATGGCTCCAAATTTTCCACTTTGGATGAAATCGTATGCTGCGTGGTAATTGGCACCGCTTCTGCGTTGTGAACCGATCTGAACGATTTTTTTAGAATCTTTCACCGCTTTTAATGCTGCGCGATTATCCTCCATGGTTTCGGCAAACGGTTTTTCCGTATAGGTATCGCATCCGGCTTTTACCGCTTCTATAGTATGCAGCGCGTGTTGAAAATCTGCTGTGCTGATAATAACGGCATCTATATCTTTTGTTGCATACAGTTCGTCGTTATTTCTGCACGCTTTAATTTCATGTCCCAGTTTCTCTTTCAGTTTGGCGGACGCCTCTTCACGACGCAGCCGCCAGATGTCGGAAACTGCGACCATATCGAAATTCATTTCCTTGTAATGATTGAGAAAGCAGGGGAGCAGTGAACCGTTAAACCGGTCAGAATAACCCACAACACCTACTCGAACCCTGTCATTGGCACCAATGATATTACCATAGCTCTTCGCACTAAATCCAAGGGCACCGAGGTAGGTTCCCGTTGCTGCCATAGCAGATTTCTTAATAAAATTTCGTCTGGAGTTTTTCATTTTTTCAGGCGTTAGGTTCAATTCTTTCAGTTTGTTCGATTAAGGATTAAGGCATTGCATCCAGTTCTTTAATCTTGATACTTCTGAATGACACCTCGTCGCTGTGATCCTGGAGGAGGATATGTCCTTTTTCAGCCATACCAAAATTTTCGAAGTTTGCATATTTGCTTCGCGCCACAAGCGCATTATAAATTGGAGTGCCCCTTTGATATTCAACAACCTTATACCCATTTAACCAGTGCTCTACACGCTTGTCGGGATATACGACAATCCTTCCCCAATTCCATTCACCGACTTTATGTTTGCCGCGATTGTTTTGAATGGCAGGAATTAAGTCGTACAGTGATCCCTGGGTTCGGTTGCCCGCTGCCCCCTGCTTCGCATCCGGGTGTTTCTCATCATCCAGGATCTGGTACTCCAGTCCGATCACCGCTCCCTTCAGTTTTTCTTCTTCCACCACAAAATATTTCACACCGCTATTAGCTCCGGGTGTAAGCTTGAATTCAAATTGAAGGTCAAATGCTCCAAATTCCTTTTCAGTGACGATGTCGGAATGCTTGGCACCCGCCGCCTGTGGTTTCACGGTTAACGTTCCGTCATTGATCGCCCAAATTTGAGCGGGAAATTCTGTTCCATAAGGCGCCCTCCATCCTGAGGTAGTGCGGCCATCCCATAACAGTGTGTATCCATTCTTCTTTTCCTGTTCTGATATGGTATTCGCGACGAGGTTAACTACGAAACTTTCATCAAAAGGGGAGGGCTTGAGGTTTTGCGTCTGAAGTTTTATGCTTCTGAAACGAACCTGCTTACCTGCATCCTCAGGATTGCGCACCGAATGTACTTGCAATGCAATAAATCCTTTCGGGGTCATATCGTCAACCAGGTGCGATACAGGAATATTGTTGATGAACGTGCGCATAGTGTTACCGATGCACTCGATTCGAACTTTGTTCCACTCGTTTTGCTTGAATGCTTTTTTTGCCGGGAGATTGTACTCCAATGGATAAAGCCAGAGTCTTCTCGCTTCGTCATAAATCCCGCCGGTCCATGCGCGTTCAGACGGATCAATCTCCATTTGATATCCATGAACTCTTCCTTCCTGATATTCTGGTTTGCTTTCGCTCCTGAATTGTATACCTGAATTGGTACCAGCGTCAATCTTAAATTCCAATGTCAGGATAAAGTCACCATACTCCTGTTCAGTTGCCAGGAAGGAATTCGGTTCGCCATGGACGGTAGTTCCAATGATCTCCCCGTTCTTGACTTCATATTTGGCTTTACCATTTAATACTTTCCACCCTTTGAGATCCTTCCCATTGAATAAATCGACAGAGGCGGTTTTCTGACCCGCCGCCGCGCCAGAAACAAAAATACAAAGTATAAGGCAAAAGAATTTCATAGGAAGATCATGATTGGTTCAGGTGCTCAGAATATGATAAGTGTTGCACTATATTTCTGAAGCTAAGATAAGGAAATGTGAATATAAAGATGATGAAAGTTGTTGTGAGGCCAAAAATGTGTATGAGTGTGCTGCACTATCATGGTTGGGCAATTCTCGCAATTTCAAAATTAACGGCAAAAGATATTTAAAATGCATTTTAAATGAAGTTGGAAAGTAAGGAATTTAAAATCATTTTGTAACCCGTTCACTGCTCTCGCGAAATTTTTGAGCCTGACCTTATAGAATTAACGCTCTTCTTTATGACGAAATTTCTCAGTATCCTCCTTATTGCTTGCGCGCCGCTGTCTTCTTTTGCAGCTATAAAACTCCCCGCAATTTTTTCTGACAATATGGTCGTTCAGCGCAATGCTCCGGTAAAAGTTTGGGGCTGGAGCACAAAGAGATCTGTAGTGGAAGTTTTTTTTAACGGTCAGACTATCAAATCCAAATCTGATAACAAAGGGTATTGGAGCGTTTCTTTAAAACCAATGGAACACGGTGGGCCTTTTCAAATGAAAGTTTCACAAGGCAGTGAAAGTATTGTACTCAAAAATATCCTTGTAGGAGATGTGTGGTTAGGTAGTGGTCAGTCCAATATGGAATGGGTTGTGAGGAATAGCGACAATGCGGAACAGGAAATCTCACGTGGTAATTATGACAAGATCCGACTTTTTACAGTTGGTAAGAAAATGAGTTTTAAGCCGCTGGATGATATCATCGGCGGGCCTTGGGAAGTTTGTTCCAGCGCTACCGTTGGTAAATTTTCTGCTGTTGCTTATTTCTTTGGAAGAAAACTTCATGATGAATTGAATATTCCTATCGGCCTTATCAATAGTTCATGGGGCGGTACCAATATTGAAACATGGATTAGCTGGGATGTGATGTCCCTGGACGAAGATTTTAAGAACGTCGATATAAAGGAACGTCAGAAGGCAGCGCTTGAATCTGAAAGTAATGTTGAAAAATATACACAGGCGTTAAAAAATGATCCTGGTATTTCTGAAAAGTGGTATGATGTGGCGTACGAAACAGCTTCATGGAAAAAATTAGAGTTGCCACAGGAGTGGGGTCGAACGGAACTGGCTAAAAGCGATGGAATTGTTTGGTTTAGGAAAGAGTTTGTACTTGCTTCCGGAGCCGGGAATGGAAAATCTTTGCTTGGGCTGGGACCAATAGATGACAGAGACGATACTTATGTTAATGGTCAACTTATTGGAACCACGTCAGATTTTTCTCAAGATCGGCTGTACCCGCTGGAAGCTGGCGTGTTGAAAGAGGGGAAGAACGTCATTGCGGTGAAAGTTACAGATACCGGAGGTGGTGGTGGATTGAATGGTCGAAGAGAGCAGATGTTCATTGAGATAAATGGTGAAAAAATTCCGCTTCATGGTGCATGGGAGTATAAAGCTGCTGTGTTAAACACAGATTTCGGAATAAAGCAAACAGGCCCAAACTCATTTCCCTCGCAGCTTTACAATGGGATGATTGCGCCGATAACATCTTTTGCAGTCAAGGGAATAATTTGGTATCAGGGCGAATCGAACGCTGGCAATCCAAAAAAATATCGAACGTTGTTTCCCACCCTTATAAAAGATTGGCGGTCGCGTTGGGGAAACGACTTCCCATTCTTGTGGGTGCAGCTTGCCAATTTTATGGCCCCTGCAGACCAGCCAAAAGAAAGCTCATGGGCAGAGCTTCGCGAAGCACAAACATCGACCCTAAGTTTGCCTAACACGGGACAAGCACTTGCCATTGACATCGGTGTTGCAAATGATATTCACCCAAGAAATAAGCAGGATGTTGGCCTTCGCCTCGCGTTGAACGCGTTGAAGATTACTTATGGAAAGGATATTGTCGCTTCGGGTCCAATGTTTAAATCAGCGGAGAAAAACGGTAACAAGATCACTCTTCACTTTACTAATACCGGAACCGGACTCAATGCAAAAGGTGATCGATATGGGTACTTACGAGGATTCGCTATCGCGGGCACAGGTAAAAAATTTGTATGGGCGAAGGCCGAGATCCAAGGCGATCAGGTGATCGTGTATAGCCACGACGTTGCGGATCCCGTAACCGTCCGGTATGCCTGGGCCGATAATCCGGATGATGCGAATTTGTATAATAATGAGGGATTGCCTGCGTGTCCGTTCCGAACGGATCAATAAGCTGACAGCAGTCAGCTATCAGCCAACAGTTGGGGATTTCTATTAATAGATTACTTCCTTATTCCCTATTCCTCCTTATACCTTTAACGGTTCACGACAGTGGTAAAAGGTATAAAGGGGTCAAGGATCGTCCTCTCATCTTCCCCAATAATTACTTACATTAGCAGGTAATCGATGAAAGATGAAAATAGTCTGGATCTGCATATTATCAGCTTTCTTATGGCAGGACGCAGTTCCTTACAAAGGCAACGACGAATTCGAATTGAAACTTGACCTACAATTTAAAAAACGCCCGCCGCCAGATCTTAACAAGGTTGATCTTGAAAAGCGCACGTTGCCAGCGTCTGGAATGAACGCACCTTATCTATATATTGATTTGCGGGTCCTCAAGCCTGTCCCGGAAGAATATCGGGTTAAAGTTGTCAAGAATGAACGAGATCTACTTCTGTCAAAAAAATTTGACCCATCGACGGTGATTAAACTCGATATGGGATTCACAGATGACATCAAAGATTACATCAGTCCGCACCACTACATGATAACATTCTTTTCGAAAGACAAGAGCCCACTCAGCCGCATCGAGATCTTTTTTGAAAAGGACGGAACGTATATTGTGAATGGTGAAAAACGCGGGAAGATTTGAATCGGTAAGGGCAATCGGTCGGTAATCGGTAATCTGGTAATCGGTCCGCTCGATTGTAGTTAATGCTACTTCCGGTTTTATCTTGAACTAAGACATCTACTCTTGGAGCCAGGCACCGATTACCAGATTACCGATTACCAGATTACCAGATTACTAGCATCCGTTTATGTACAGCTACAACAGCTCATCCCAAACTTGGGAGGTGTTTCCTCCCGGTGAAATATTTTCATAACTTCACGATGGAAAAAAATACCTTACAACATGGCTAATTACAAATTACAAATTAACGGCCGGACCTATGAAGCAGATGTTGATGCAGATACACCGCTCCTCTGGGTTTTGCGGGATAATCTCGGACTTGTAGGTACGAAATACGGCTGTGGTATCGCACAGTGTGGTGCATGCACGGTTCATCTTAATGGAAATGCAGTTCGCTCCTGTGTATTGCCGGTTTCGGCGGTCGGAGCGGGCAAGGTGACTACAATAGAGGGTCTCTCTGAAAATGGCGACCATCCCGTCCAACTTGCATGGGATGAGGCAGATGTGGCACAGTGTGGCTATTGCCAGGCCGGTCAGATCATGACTGCAACAGCGTTGCTCAACAAAAATAAGAAGCCGAGTCTTGAGCAAATTGAAAATGCCATGAATGGCAATATCTGCCGCTGCGGAACCTATCATCGCATCAAAGAAGCAGTAGTTCTTGCATCAACAAAACTCACTAAATAGCCATGACAAGTTTCACAAAGACAAGCAGAAGAAACTTTCTTAGGATCGCTGCTACCGCTGGTGGAGGACTCATTCTTGGCTTTCACTGGAGCAAGTCGGAAGCGTCTGTAATTGACGTAGTTAAAGGCCTTGCAGAAGATGTTAACTTTAATAGCTACCTGTCAATTTCGCCTGAAGGCATTATAACCATTTTCTCCCCAAATCCTGAGTTAGGTCAGAATATCAAAACTTCCTTCCCGATGGTGGTGGCTGAAGAATTGGATGCCGACTGGACTAAAGTAAAGGTTGTACAAGCCGGCCTGGATACAAAAAAGTATGAACGTCAAGTGACAGGAGGAAGTGGTGCAATTCCGCATTCCTGGGAAAGGCTGCGCAAGGCTGGCGCAACAGCACGCCATATGATGGTGGAAGCAGCGGCAAAACGTTGGAATGTTGAGCCATCCACTCTTACAACTGAAAATAGCTTTGTGATTGACAAAGCCGGCAACCGCCGTCTCGGCTATGGAGAACTTGCTGCAGAAGCTTCAAGCATCACTGTACCTAAGGACGTTAAGTTGAAGGAACAGAAGGACTTCAAACTAATTGGTAAAGCTGTTCGTAATGTAGATAATAAGGATATTGTAACAGGTAAACCGCTGTTCGGCCTCGATGTGTACCGTGACGGTATGCTTCACGCCATGGTTCAACGCCCTGCTTTTGGAATGAAGATCAAATCTGTCGACAGCGCTGCTGCCAAAGCGATGCCCGGTATTGTAGATGTGGTGACTTTCAAAAATAACGTGGCCGTTGTTGGTAAATCTACCTGGCAGGTTAGCAAAGCTCGAAAAGCGCTAAAAATCGAATACGAGCCCGATGGTGCAATAGAGAGTACTTCTGATCACGATAAATTATTTAAGGATCTTCTGGTTAACGGTGAAGCTACCGTTCGACGGAAAGATGGTGATGTAGATGCAGCATTTAAGTCTGCGGCAAAAGTCATAACGCGAGAATATCAATGTCCATTTCTGTCGCACAGTCCGATGGAACCGATGAATTTCTTTGCTCATGTGCGTGAAGATGGTGCTGAGTTAATCGGCCCGACCCAGACCCCT
Organism: uncultured Chryseolinea sp.; assembly: GCA_946478915.1. The sequence goes on along the minus strand of CAMLER010000050.1, from coordinate 4,909 downwards.
GACAGGGCTCGGATGGATGTGGCAAGAATGTTAAATATGTTTCCGGATAATGTAACCGTCGAGCTTACCCGGTTGGGAGGCGGTTTCGGAAGAAGGCTTCAGTCGGATTATGCCGTTGAAGCCGCTGAAGTCTCGAAACTTGTTAAAGCACCTGTAAAGGTCACCTGGACCAGGGAGGACGATATTTGCGGTGGAAGCTACCGTCCAGCGGTTCGTTATCGCTTCGATGCTGCACTTGACACCAATGGAAATCTCATCGGATACAAACTGAGGGGTGTGGGTATCAACGCAGGCAATTCTACCCGGGAGGACAATTTTCCATCGGGAGCAGTTGAAAATCTTTTGATCGATTCGGTTGATCATAAATCACCGATCACCACGGGTCCATGGCGCGCACCGATCACGAATTTCCTGGCATTCGCTGAGCAAGCGTTCCTGGATGAAGTGGCAATGGCGGCAAAAAAGGATCCGGTGCAGTTTCGCCTTGATCTTCTTGACAAAGCTAAGGCATCTCCTGTGGGAGAAATCAAGTATGACATCGATCGCATGAAGGGTGTTATCAAACTGGCCGCAGAGAAATCAGGATGGGGAACAAAAAAAGAATTAGCGCAAGGATTTAGCGTCTACTTCTCACACCGGTCCTATGTAGCACAAGTAGCTGAGATTGAAATGAAGAAAGGGAAACCCTCTTTGAAGAAAATCTATGCTGCCTCCGATTGTGGCGTGGTGGTGAACCTGAGTGGCGCCAAGCAACAGGTAACGGGCGGGGTAGTGGACGGATTGGGACACGCCATGTACAGCCAGTTGACTTTTAAAGACGGGCTGCCCGAACAAAAGAACTTCAACACCTACAGGCTGATAAAACTAAAGGAAATTCCGGAGGTGGAATGCCATTTTGTTGATAATGGAATAGATCCCACCGGACTTGGAGAACCTGCTCTTCCGCCAACGGGTGGGGCGGTCGCCAATGCATATTTCAAGGCAACCGGAAAGCGTCTTTACAATCAACCGTTCAGCTTACAGGAGGAACTGAAGGGCGTGAAACTCGAAGAAAAATTATAGTATTTCTTTTTGTGATAAACAGGTGAACCTCACTTTAGTGGTGAGGTTCTTTTTTTGTCTTTGGAACCTTACTGAAATATGACTAGCCGGAGCGAGTGGCAGCAATCATTATCAGAACTATGCCGGATAAATGTGAGAAATAGAGTAAATCGTAATAGTAAATAAATGATCTATGAGAACGCTTGAAGATTTATCAGTACAACATCAGATTGTAAGCGATCTGTTTCCAAAGCTGGATGCGAAGGAGGCCTGGGAAAAATATAAATTATCGGATGATCAGATATCGTTCTTTGACACCTATGGTTTTCTCTCCGGTATAAAGCTATTGGATGAAACTCAGGTTGAATATCTGCGAAATGAGCTTGAGGAGATAAAAGACCCTGAACATCCACTGCATCATTTGTTTTATGAGTTTCATAGCAATGAGTCAAAGGATCCGAATGCGGTCTTGTTTCATTCGTTGGGTCATTGGCGAATAACGCCCGGTTTTCACGACATTCTTTGGAACCCAGCTTTTGTCATACCGGCCAGTCAGTTGCTTGGTAACAGAGCCGTGCGTTTTTGGCATGACCAGCTTTTTTACAAACCGGCGCACCATGGTGGGGTCGTTGCCTGGCATCAGGATTACAGTTACTGGCGCAGAACTACGCCGATCCAGCACCTGACCTGTTGGGTTGCGCTGGATGATGTGTCAAAACAGAACGGGTGTCTTTATTATATTCCGAAGAGCCATACGTGGGGGCTACTGGACAAACCTGAGCTGGCAGGTGACATGGAAGGTATTCAACAATTCCTTACTGAAGATCAAAAGACACAATTCAAAGAAAAGGTTGCTATTGAAATGCCAAGAGGGTACGCAACTTTTCATCATCCGCTGATGGTCCACGGGTCTTACGAAAACAAGTCGGCCATGCCCCGGCGTGCGTTTGTGCTCAATGTATTTGCGGATGGCACATATTCCGATACTGACGAAGAGTTATTAAGCGGTGTGCCGGTTGTTAAGAAGGGAAAGAAATTGGAAGGGCAATTCTTTCCGTTGCTGTTCGATCCGAAGGAGATTTTGTAACTGACTCGGTAGAAAAATCTTGATGCCGCTGTGCCTGGCGATGAGAAAGTTCAGCACAACGGTTATTTATATGATTTGTTGTAAGCCTTCCCAAGACAGCCTTTATGAAATATAATATTCTATCTCTTCTCTTACTTTGCTTCGCCACATCAAGCGCACAACAAAGAACTATTCAGGAACGTCTGGGCTATCCGAAGGATACCAAACTTTTGATCATTCATGCCGATGATCTTGGTGTATCGCACTCCGAGAACAGCGCGTCCATTCACGCGATGGAAAATGGCGTGGTGAGCTCAGCCAGTATTATGGTGCCTTGCCCTTGGTTTCCTGAGATTGCTGATTATGCCAAATCCCATCCAGACGCGGATTTCGGTTTGCACCTCACGCTGACCAGTGAATGGAAAATGTACAAATGGGGACCAGTCACTTCCCACGACAAGGTTCCAAGCTTGTTGGATGAACGCGGTTATTTAAATGAGACGACGGCTGACTTTCTTAAACGTGCAAATCCGGCAGATGTTGAGAGGGAACTGCGTAGTCAAATTGAACGAGCAAGACAATTTGGTATTGATCCAACACATTTTGACGGGCACATGGGAGCCGCGGTTTCCTCGCCTGAATTATTACCAATTATTCTTAAGCTCGGAAGGGAATATAAAGTACCGGTTCATGTGGGCAGGCAGTTCTCACAGTTTTTCGGTTTCGACTTTAGTAAGCATATGACAGAAGGAGACATCGATGTGGATCAAACAATTATGGCCAGTGGAGAGGATTTCAAGAAGGGTATGGAAAATTTTTATACGGAGCAGTTGAAATCACTGCAACCCGGGCTAAATGTTTTGTTGCTTCACGCTGCTTATGACAACGAAGAAATGCAGGCGGTAACGGTTCAGTATGTTGATTTCGGTGCAACATGGCGCCAGCATGACGTGAATTTCTTTACCAGTGATAAGTGTCGAAAGATCTTAGCAGATGAGAAGATCAAGGTTATCACCTGGAGAGAGATAAGAGATAAGATAGTGAGAAATGGTAATCGTTAGAAGAAGTAATCCGGTTAGTGACCGGTAATCGAGTAATCGAGTAATCGGTGTCTGGCTCCGCTTTCGCAAAATTAATTAAAAGACGGAAGGTTCCCGCGGTTATTAGGAGAGAGCGACTACATTAAACTTTTCGCAGAATCTAGCGCCAATTACGGCCAAGCTGTTGCCTGATAGCTGTCAGCGCTGTCAACTGTCAGCTTCTGCCGTACACTAAAAGGTCAAAACTTTCAAATTCCCTTCACAAGCGTTACGCGTTCTGCGTTCTGCCCTGTTAAAAGCATGGTTCATTGGAAGACGTACTGTCCAAGCTGTTGGCTGATAGCTGAAAGCTGACAGCTTAGTAGTTCTGATAAAAGCTTTTTACCGCCGGAATAAGTTGATTGTAGATCGGCTTTGTAAATTCCAGAAACAAATCCTGTGCATGGGGTGGTTGTTGTTCTCTCATCTGGCAGATCTTTAGTTGCTGGTCCGTCAGCGCTCTCTCGTCGCCATTGAATCGTGCCCATTGGCTTACCCAAACGAATTGTCCGTTGAATTTTCGGGTCGTGAGAATTCCATTGGTTTTGGCATCCACCACTACCATGCTCAGCAAGCCATTTGAAATAAGCTCCTTTTTGTACGTTGTGAGTTTCGCCTTCACGGTGTTGTACACAGGAACGGTTTTACCTTCGATCTTTGCCTCACCAACCTTAACGCTGTCTTTTGTAATGGTCTCTTCCTTCTCTCTTAGAACTGAATTTCCTACCGAAAAATCATCAAATTGTAACCGCATGATTTGATCGGCGTGTGCCAGGTCTACCGATCGCGCTTCTTCCGGAGTGTAAAACTTAATAAAGGATTCATCCCGATAATTGCTGTGCAAGAATTCTTCGATCTTATCCTGGAAGAATCCGCCACTTAAATCATATCGTGCGGGAACGGGTATTTGCTCTACAACAACTTTCAATGTTGCTTCCCATTTGGCTTTATCAAGATATTCGATTACATCCTTATAACCAGGGACAAACCGCTGCACATCTGCGAAATTGTAGTACGCCTGCTTTGCATCGTTTCGATTGCCTTTCATCAATGCATTTATGCCGGCATTGTAGCTTTCTTCAGCTGCTTTTTCCTTCAGTGGACCGAGCTCCGCATAATAGTTTTTGGGATTGGGGACGGCTGCCTTACATCCAGGACATTGGCGTATAGCCTCATAGAGATCATTCAAACTTCCATATGCCTGAATCGCGTTTTTCCATTTGTAAACGGAGTTTGATGCAATTTCATTTCGCACTTCATTTTCATAAAAATCTACTGCCATCGGATAAGCATTGCGCAGCGCTTCAATAGATTTCGAATGATCAGGATTTTGCCTTAACCGGTTGATGGATTTCATCACAGCGCCGTAGTAATCGCCGCGTTCATATGCTTTTTTTCCAGAGCTGCATCCAGCGGCGAGTATCGAGATTGCTACAATGGCCCAGAATCCACGCTTCATAAGATGTTCAATTAGCGTTAAAAAATTTTAGGGAAATTTAGCTAGAACGTTAGAGAAAACGAATTTCAACGGCTTCATGACCGTCGAATTTGGGCCAATTTGACGGGCGTAAATGGGGAGAAAGGTACATAAGATAGGAAAGTGAAAAGGTTGAATGGTGAAAAGAGTTTCAGAGGCACTGAACGCTTAAGGCAAAACGCTTATGTCTGTGACTTTGTCACGTGGCGATGGGAAGAATGTCATGTTAAAAAAACGTCACTGTTA
>CAMLER010000049.1 GCA_946478915.1 uncultured Chryseolinea sp. | reverse complement strand
TCTTTACGTCGAGCATTGCTTACGCCGTAAGCCTGGTTATAACCCAGCCCCCATAACCGGGGCTCAATGTCCACTTGTAGGCATTAGTTACACAGTATCAAAAGTCGGTGGGGGTAGCCTCCCAAGCTTGATGATTATGATTGATGGTACAGTTAAGAATAATTCACTTTCACTGCAAATAGGACTTTCTCTTAATGGAGTAAAAAATTATGGCGTTAATCATTAAATGCGTAAAGATGACGACAATCAGTTCTCAATCCATTTCACGGCATCCTCAATTATGGTCTCATCGTAGGAGTAATATTCTTGTATGATAGATGTACCATATTTTTTCTTGTTCCTGTCAGCCATATAGGAAACTGTCAAAAACAAACTATGATCGTGACTTAACGAAAATCCGGCATTGGCAGATGAAAGTCCGCAGGTTGATGATCCAAAACTTGCAGTGTTCTCCCTTCCGATGAAGCTTATCACTATCGCTTCTCCTGAACTAGCCACGCCGTTATCGACAAGTACGGAAACTTTCGGATTGGGGGTCATTAAATTATACGAGTTTGGAACAGTTACTGCAGCGATGCCATTGCTCTTAGAGATACCGTTCGAAATACTCCAGGCCGCCTCGTTTCCTTCGGGATCGATGAAGTAGCCGATGATACCGTCTCCGAGAACGGGAGCGATTCCCGAAAGCATTGGCCACATATTTCCTCCCTGGTTGCCTCTCAGATCCACAATCCATCCAATAATTTCCGCATTGTCCTGAGCCTTAATATCCTCTTGAATTGCCTGCGCGTAGGCAACACCGTCGGGTCCTGTTGTTCCTGTAAACATATTAACTTTGACATAACCGATATTAGCCGGAATATTAGGTTTCTCGATAGCCTTTACATCGCATTGTATTGCGCTGAAAGCAATGCGACCGCCGCCCGGTTTGACTACAAAACTATGGTTGTCACCCAATAGCGTTAGCGCTTCTTGAATACCGGCGTATGTGTCATCGATAGTTTTTGCTCCATCAGCTTTCGCAAAAACCTTTTGCCTGAAATCCTGCCAATCGATGTTTTTCCGATTTATGGAATTGTCCTGCATGATAGTGACTACCTCATTTAGAAATTCCTCGGCAACAGTGGATTGGTTACTTGAGTCATCATCTTCGCAGGCTACAAATACAAGGATCAATAAACAACTTGCCAGTAACGTTTTCATGAAAGAATATAAATCGTGCTAATTTTCAATTTAGGAAGAAGGCTACCGAGCTCCAAATAAATCTTTGAATAACTTGATAGACATGACATTCTGGTAAATCAAGTGGCTCTTAACAGATGAGATCGCATCACCTGAACATTTGTCCTTTCATTCAAAGACTCTGCCCTGTGCTGATATTGCATCTGTGACAACTTTCCGATCCGTCTGTCGACCACCTCTGGGCCTTTTTATTTTCATGATAAAATAATATCTTACTTTTGTACGGTAACCCGACACCGACAAGGAGCCCTATGGAGATATTTTATGCGGACGATGATCCGGTCGATATCGTATTCTTTACTCGTGCATTGAAACGGATCGACCCTGATATAAAATGTATCACTGCAACGGATGGGGTAGAGGCTCTTGATAAATTGTTCTCGCAAAAGCAGAAACCTGCTGCAATCTTTGTTGATCTCTACATGCCAAAACTGGATGGCATCGAATGCGTAATTGCCATCAAAAGGAACAAAGATCTGAAACGAATTCCTATCATCATCATCTCCAACGCCATCAACAAAAAAGAGATCGATCAATTCAACCGGCTTGGGGTTTACTACTTTTTATCTAAATCCACATTTGAGGATCTGGAAGCTTCCCTGCGAAATATCTTACACTCCATTCACCCAACGTGATAGCGGGTTTGTTGCCGTGGCTCGCATCCTTAAGCCGTTCATAAAATTTCAGACAAAAACGATCCGGAAAGTGATGAGAATCATCTTCTGTTGCACTCTGTATCGATAAGATTGCCGAAAATGGAAGGTACAAGCCTTTCAAAAAAGGATCTGAAACTGCTCACTAACACCCTAATTTCAGTATCATGTTTATGAAATTCTTAATCCATCAATACGATCGACACATGTCAACGCGAAATCTTTTACTTCTTGTAATTCTTTTATCAAGTTGCCTGCATGCTTTGGGTCAGCAGATCACCAAAGAGGAACTTCTTTTTCTCACGCCCGAGTGGAAAGGAGAACGGTTCCCGGATGGGCGCCCAAAAGTTCCTGATGGAATATTAGACCGGATGAAACTCGTTACCCTTGAAGAAGCCTGGGCCGTCCTCAGAAATGAAAACTATAAACAGCAGTACGAGGAAGGTTGGATAACTATTAACCCCGACAGCGTTTTAGTGGGGCGCGCCGTGACGGCCACCTTTATGCCGGGCCGGCCGGACATCCATCGGGTCATTGATGATAAGGGCCACAATCAGGATAAGCGTGTCAAGTCCCAAAACTCGTGGCCGATTGACATGCTCGTGAAACGCGATGTCTATGTTGCTGATCAATTCGGTGCGCATGTGGATGGACCAACCATTGGAGACAACCTCGGCAACTCCATTTACGCCAAGACCGGCAACGGAGTGGTGTACGATGGAGCGCTTCGCGATATAAATGGTTTGAAAGAAATCAAATCGTTCACTTCTTTTTTCAGATCCTATCATCCCTCTCATCACCTGAACCATCCCGATGGTCAATTAAATACCACGCTCGTTGGAATTAATAAACCCACACGCATAGGCAAAGCAACGGTGATGCCGGGTGATGTGGTGCTTGGCAGGGATGGCGGTGTGATGTTTATTCCACCACATCTCGCGGAAAAAGTAGTTAAGACCTCCGAAATCGTCAGACTGCGCGACATGTTCGGGCACCAAAGACTTCGTGAACAAAAATACACGCCAGGCCAGATTGATTCGAGGTGGTCGCCTGAGATTGAAAAAGATTTTTCCGCATGGCTAAATGAGCATATCAACGATCTGCCTGTCCCGAAAGAACAGATTCAGGAATTGCTTAAGTCCAGAACCTGGTAGTCTCTCAAATGAATAACTAAAGAAGTTGTACCAAAGAATCCAAAATCATTAATCAACAAACCATGACGAAAGCAAATTCCCGACGTTCTTTTTTAAAGAAAACCGCGCTGGCGACCGGCCTGATGGCCCCAATCGCAACATACGCGTCAGGCCTTGAAAGCGCCCTTGAAAAATCTCCCAAGATGTTGTCGAAACCTGCCGACCTTAAGATCACAGAGATCAAATGTGGTTACATCAGAAACGGGCATAGCCTCTTCGTTAAGATCTACACCAATCAGGATATCTGGGGATGCGGTGAAGGCGTCGATGCTGTTCCCGGGACGTATCATTTGGTTAAGATGTTTGAGCAGCGCATCAAGGGTAGAAGCCCGCTCAATGTGCACAGACTTTTTGAGGACATCCGGCGGTCGGGCTTTTTCGAAGGTGCGCAGTCCGGGATGTTCGTCTCCGTTTTGACTGCAGTGGAAACGGCCTTGTGGGATTTGGCAGGCAAGGCTCTCAATTTGCCAGTATACCAACTGTTGGGAGGCAAGTTCCGGGATAAGATCCGTGTCTATTGTGACACCGCATTGTATCAGCACAATTTACCCACTCCTAAAGATTTTGCGGCCAATGCGTTGGAGGCAAAGAAAATGGGATTTAATGCTATCAAATTTGATCTGGATCAACGCAATGATCCGGCAAAGTACGACCTGTACAACTGGACGGCTAGCCCTGGTGAGTTACAGCGCATGGAAGATCAGGTGACTGCCGCGCGCGAGGCAGTGGGCGCTAATGTGGATATTTGCTGTGATATGCATGGCCGTTATGATCTTCCGACTGCCCAGCAAGTTGCCAAGCGAATGGAGAAGCTTAACCTGATGTGGCTGGAGGAGCCGATACCAGCTGAAAATGTCGAAGCTTATAAGTTGATTACCGATTCCACAAGCACGCCAATTTGCGCTGGTGAAAATCACTATCTCGCCCATGGATTCAGAAGAATGCTGGAGATCGGAGCGGTCGATATCGTGATGCCGGACCTGCAAAAAGCTGGCGGAATAGGGGAAGGTCAACGCATTGCCAACCTGTCTAATTTATACTATGTTCCGTTCGCGCCTCATATGGTTGCATCATTCCTGGGTGCAATGGCCGCGTGTCACGTGTGCGCTTCGGTTCCGAACTTTATGATATTGGAATGGCAAATCTATTTTCACACGAATCCAATGTTTAAAGAAATCGTAAAGTACGATGGGCCGATGGTTGAGAATAGCTTTATTACACTCTCTGAGAAGCCAGGTATAGGTGTGGAAATCAACGAAGAGGGTATGCGCAAGTATGCAACTCCTGGTGTTCCGTTCTTTGCTTAAAATTTAGATAGTTTAGCTCTTTTTTGCGGTGTTGAGTGAAAGACATGAGTCGTTCGCTCAACACTAATTTCCGAGCACATCAAGATTCACCCGCTCCATTTTTTCCGACGCGTCTGTAAATTTTTCATTAACAAAAATGTCATGCAATATCTTATTGGCATTTTGATCCAATGGATAACCAGCCTGGAACAACTGTTCGAAATGCGAATGGTCCCACGTATTTTTGCCATGATAATAGTAGGCGTATAAATAAGGCGCAGACATCGCCTTCACTTTGTCTCTTTGCACCAGACTGACGACCAGGCTATTGTCCTCGCTTTTATTGAGCGAAGGATACCGCGTTGATTCGGTGATGAGATAGATACTGCATAGCAAAGTGCCTTCCCAATATCGTTCTGACGATAGATATGCGGCGTGCCTTTCCCCATCGAACAATATCACACGATTCAGAACACAGGCAGGCATACCACTTTCAGTCAATGCATTCATCTGAAACTCGAGACGCCTGTTGTGATACCAGTCATCATCGTCCCATTGGCAAAAGTATTCTCCACTGCAGTGTTGAATCGACAAATTGCGTCGTTCGCCCAGCGTCAGTTCAGATCCGTTTGGCAATCTTATGAATTTGATTTTCTCGTCGCTCACTACAGGACTCCATGATGCGTTGGGATCTTCACAGACAATAACAAGCTCCTTGTTGGAATACGTTTGGGTCTTAAAGAGTTTTATCGCCCGCTCCAGAAATGCAGGGCGATTTTTGCTCACACATACACAGGTAATCCTGGGTAAATTCATTCGTCGTTTATATCCTATGGCCGAGCTGTATTCCGCCCCGCTTTTTTTTTAAAGGTATTAATAAATCTTAATGCCAATTAAACTGCCGATACCACAGGTTTGTGCCTTTTTGCCATTATATTATCTTTCCAGGCTGAAAAGCGAGACAATAGTATTTCATTGCATACCAAGAGAAGTACTATTAAGGTTTTTGAATAATTATGAAAATAGATACACAGCTTAAGCTTGCTGATTTAAAGGCACCGATTGAGAGGTTTTGGAAATTATCCGGCGAAAAAATTCTTGCCATTGAAAAGAACTTTGACCCATCAAAAGGTGCCCCGGTGTTTACAGTAAATGGAAAATATACCACCAGAGGATGGACGGAATGGACACAAGGGTTTCAGTTTGGTTCATCCCTATTACAGTATGATGCAACAGGGGAGGAGGTTTTTCTAACATCGGCAAAGAAAAGTATTATCGACCGCATGGCTCCTCATTTAACGCACGCAGGAGTACACGACCATGGCTTCAATAACATCAGCACTTATGGTAACCTTCGACGGCTAATGAAGGAGGGGAAGATCCAAGGCAATAGCGCTGAAATGAATCTATCCGAACTTGCTTTAAAAGTAAGCGGTGCCGTACAGGCCATGCGTTGGACAACCATTCCAACAGGAGGCTTTATATATTCATTCAATGGTCCGCAATCTTTGTTTGTTTATACGGTAAGATCCTGCAGGATATTGCTTGCAAGTCACGCGCTGGGTCACGTCTTGCAGGGAGAAAATGATATTCGCATCAACTTGTTTGAAAGGGCAGTTCAACATTTGCTTTCCACTGCTGCCTATTCTGTTTTTTATGGAGAGGGCAGGGATATATACGATGTTCGCGGACGCACGGCGCACGAGTGTATCTTTAATGTTGAGGATGGAAACTACAGATGTCCAAATTCGCAGCAGGGGTATACAGGTTTTAGCACCTGGACACGCGGCCTTGCGTGGGCTGTTTGCGGATTTGCTGAGTCATTGGAATATTTCGGAAATTTGAAAGATCATGATTTTCCATCCTCAATCGACAAGATTGATGTGATGAAAAAATTATTGCGGGCAGCCCTCGCCACCGCAGATTATTTCATCGAACAAACCGCCGCAGATGGAATACCATACTGGGACACCGGCGCGCCTGGCTTACACAAACTTGGTGACTATTTAAATACTGAATCTAATCCGTATAACGAACATGAACCGGTGGACAGCTCTGCATCAGCTATTGCCGCACAGGGTTTACTTCGCCTTGGAAAATATTTAAAACAAAGTAATCCCGAACAATCCGATTTGTATTGGCAGGCCGGACTTACTGCTGCGCGAACATTGCTTTCGGATCCGTATTTGTCGACTCAGCCAAAGCACGAAGGGCTAATACTACATTCGGTTTATCATCGGCCTAACGGTTGGGATAACATACCCGCAGGACGAAAAGTACCTTGTGATGAATCAAGTATGTGGGGAGACTATCATGCCCGTGAATTAATACTTTATCTTACGAAGCAACTCAAGAACGAACCTTATTATATGTTTTTTAATTAAATCTAAGATTCGACACGAGTTGAGCGCAAAATTCCATGAGCACAAAACATAAGCCTAAATATAAGCGAGTCGCGCAACTTAAAACTGCAGCCGACTTTCGACAGTACCTGAAGAGCATTGCAGTCGAGATGCCCTTTGATGATGAGCTTCTGCCATTGGAGAAATCACCTTATAAGAATTCGTTCAAGTTGAATACGGGACGGATAGTAGGCAACAGGTTTTGCATACTACCCATGGAAGGATGGGATGGCACACTGGATGGACGACCTTCAGATTATACTAGAAGACGATGGAAGAATTTTGCCATCAGCGGTGCTAAACTCCTTTGGGGCTGCGAAGCTGTTGCTGTCAGGCACGAAGGACGCGCTAATCCAAATCAACTTTTAATTGACGTCTCGAGATTGGATGAATACAAAAGTCTGTACGAAAATCTGCTGAAGGACCACGACGAAAAATTTGGCAGAACCGACGATCTGTTAGTAGGGCTACAGTTGACGCATAGCGGTAGATTTTGTAAACCGAATCATCAGAAAAGGATGGAGCCTCAGATTTTATACCCGCACCCGGTCTTAAATAGGAAGTATAATCTGCCTGAGGATTACCCTGTAATAACCGATGAATATATCGACAGACTCATCGATGATTTTATAAACGCCGCTGTTCTGGCACAACGCGCCGGCTTTCACTTTGTGGATGTCAAGCATTGTCATGGGTACCTTGGTCATGAGTTCCTTAGTGCCCACAAGAGGCCAGGGAAATACGGCGGGAGTTTTGAAAACAGGACAAGATTCCTCACTTCGATCGTAAAAGGTATCCGGTCTGCAGCACCAGGGCTGGAGATCGGTGTGCGCCTTAGCGCATTTGATTGGATCCCCTTCGTGCCGAATGAGGAAACACTGGGCATTCCCGCTCCGATGGATGGAGACTATTCCTACGCATTTGGTGGTAGCCTGAATGGAGTTGGCGAGGATCTAACAGAACCGTACAAGTTTTTGAAGTTATTGGAGGATCTTGAAATTCAACTGGTTTGCATCACGGCGGGAAGTCCATACTATAATCCACACATCCAGCGTCCCGCATTGTTTCCCCCTTCTGATGGATACCAGCCACCTGAGGATCCGTTGGCAGGTGTAGCCCGACAGTTGCGCATCACAGCAGACATAAAAAAACAATTTCCGAATCTTGCTATTGTAGGTTCGGCATATTCGTATCTCCAGGAATGGCTTGCAAACGTCGGACAGAATATTTTAAATAATGACCTGGCGGATTTTGTCGGTCTGGGGAGAATGGTTTTGTCTTATCCTGAATTGCCTGATGATGTGCTGAAGGGCCAGCCTTTCAAACGCGATAAAGTTTGCAGAACATTTTCGGATTGTACGACAGCTCCCAGAAACGGTATGATTTCCGGTTGCTTCCCGCTCGATCCATTCTATAAAGCGCTTCCGGAGGCAATTAAACTCAAGGAAATTAAGAAAGAATCAATATGGAAAAGTCTGCCCTGATAACAGGTGGAAGTCGTGGTATAGGTTTGGGTATAGCCGAAGCATTGGGTAAGGCAGGCTATAGGCTCGCGATCAATGGTATTCGGTCTGAGGAGGAGGTTTCCGGGCATTTAGATTATCTGAAAAAATATGCTGACGTAATTTACTGCCCGGGCAACATCGGTGATCTGGCTGATCACAAAAAAATCGTTGAAAAAGTCATCGATCGCTTCAAGAGAATCGATGTATTGGTTAATAATGCCGGTGTAGCCCCAAAAGTTAGAAAAGACATAATGGAATTGGATGAAGATAGTTATGACCGCTTGATGGACATTAACTTAAAGGGCACCTTCTTTCTCACACAAGCAGTGGCGCAGCACATGCTTGCTGAAAAGACCACCAATGCTGATTATTCTCCATCAATTATTACCATTACCTCGATGTCAGCTGTTGTCGCATCGATAAACCGGGCGGAGTATTGCATGTCGAAGGCTGGGCTAAGTATGATGACAAGTCTTTTTGCAACCCGCCTGGCCGATGCCGGCATACCTGTTTACGAAGTGCGTCCGGGGATAATACAGACCGACATGACCAGCGGTGTCAAGGATAAGTACGACAAATTGATACAAGAAGGACTGACATTAGAAAAGAGGTGGGGTACACCCGCTGACATTGGAAAAATTGTAAGCGCATTGGCGTCCGGATCAATACCATATTCCACCGGACAGGTTATTAATGCAGACGGCGGGTTGACAGTGAGGAGGTTGTAGCCGTTATCCGTTGTCCGTTATCCGTTAATAGTTATCCGTTATCCGTGCGCGCTCGTCAGCTATTGTGCACAAGGGGCTCGAGCCGACCGATCCGAAGCTATCGGGTACCCGATTACCTTTTACCGTTATCCGTTAATGGTTGTCCGTTATCCGTGCGTGGGCTAGTCAGATATGTGCACACTGCGCTCGAGCCGACCGACCCGATGGGCTATCGGGTACCGTTTACCGATTACCGTTTACCGATTACCGACTACCTTTACTTCACCAGGCTCATAAAAGTTGCTCCAAGATTCTCTGTAATAATCTTTTTGTAGCCGATACTATTGCGATATTCTGTCGTGAGAAATTCTTTTAAGGGTGCGTCCCAGTCTGTCTGTTTGGACATTATGAAGCCCAGTTCTTCTACGGCTCCTACATCAACCATCTGTCTTTTAATGGGAAGTTTTCGATGGACAACTTCCACAAATTCCGTAAAATCAATGATTGTAAACGTTTTGGGGTCAGCAGTTAGGTTTTTGATGATATCGGGTCCGTTCTCTTCCACTTTGACCTTCAACGCTGGCATATAATCAGCCTTGATCTTTTCAACGTATTTTACCTGGGTGCTACCTTTAATAACCTGGGCAGTGAAATCTGGAAATTTTGACGGGAGTTCTTTTAAGCTCGTGATTGACGGCGCCTTGCTACTGGTCAGCATCACCTGGCGATTGGACATATACGCCGGCGAAAACTTTAAGACTTTCTTTCTTTCCTCTGTAATTGTCGTATTTGTTACTCCCAAAATATGGGGTGTATTCTGAGCGGTGGTAAGAAATTCCGAAAAGGCTGGAATCTCAGCCGCATATTTAATGGTTAAGGACGTCCCATGGTGTTCCTTTAGAAATCGCGCAAAATCGGAAAGGATGTCGACACACACGCCTTTCACCTGGCTATCTTTATCTTTAAAAATAAGACCGAATTGCTGGCTATAAACCACGGTTAGGGTGCCTGAGCCTGAACTCTTTACATGCGCCCAGCTATCGCCGCTGAGTTTTTGGGCTAGCGTAATATGCGAGACAACGAAGAGAAGTACAATGCCAACAAGTTGAGAGTAGCGCATATCTTTTTTAATCTAAGATAGCGTTTCAAAAGCTTGAAAATATGATGTAAGCGTCCCGGTAGAGTTGCGTGTAATATATTGCCACAATGTACGGATATGTCAGCGCCATCCTTGCTGCCCGTCCTGAAAGGTTATTTCTTATACCCATAACCCTGCAGCTGCATCGCCCGTTAGCATTCAATAAAAAAACGTAAAGTACGCCGGGACAGTTGTTCCGAAGTCTTAAAGTTTTATCTTAGTGTTAAGAACTACAAGTCCACAGGGTCTATCACTGACATTGGCCCAAAGCCACCCAAATGATTACGAAAACCAAGACGGTACCCAGGCAACCACCGCCCAGTTTTTTTGCGCCATATCCGGCAATCAGTGCTCGAAAGAAATTATTCATATATGAAATCAGAGTTATGTATTGAAACTTAAACAAGAAATACGGCAAAGGTTCTTGTAAACTTTAAAATCTTTTAAACCAAAATCCAATTTTAATCCTATTCGAAGATTATGAACTTGAAGAAAATTATTTTATCGTGCTCCCTGGTCATGCTTATGTCGGCAATGACGTTCGGTCAGACCCATATTGTTATGGTGAAATCAGCTGCGAACAAGAAATGGGGATATGTCACCAGTAGTGGTGAGGTGGTGGTTGAACCAAAATATGATAGGTGTTATGAATTTTCTTCTGAAGGTTTGGCCCCTGTGTACGAATCTAAAACCAAGCAATTCTATTTCATCACTACCAAGGGTGAACAAATCACAACCGATGTCAAAGACTTTAAGCTTATGGATAGGATGGGTTTTGCCCTTGAAGGATTTGGCGATGGTCTTATACCCATAAAACATAAAGACAAGTGGGGATTTCTTAACAAGGATGGGAAAGTAGCTATTACCGCGAAGTACGATGATGTTACAGGTTTCGGTAGTGGCCATGCTGTTGCTACATTGGGTAAAAAACTATTTATCATAAATACTTCGGGTGAGGAAACAGCTGTTGAACCTGGCATCCTTGAAGTAAGAAAGTTTTCGGAAAACTTGGCGCCTTTTAGGGCCGCAGACAAGAAATTCGGCTACATGGACGTAAATGGCAAGACGGTGATCAAGCCGCAGTTTGAAAGCGTGGGATACTTTAAAGATGGTATTGCATGGGCCAAGACTACAGATGGCATGGTAGGTTACATAAATACTGGTGGCGAATGGGTTATAAAGCCGCAATTCAACACCGCTGGCAATTTCGATAAGGAAAGTGGACTAGCTCGTGTTAAAACCGATTCAGAGTGGGGCTACGTGAATAAGGAGGGAAACGTCATTAGAAAAACAGACACATCGGTCTGGGAAGATTTTTCTAACGGTTTGGCTATGGGCAAAAAAGATGGATTGTTTGGTTATTTCAATGATAAGGGTGAGTGGGCAATCCAACCTCAATTTGAAGGTGGCAGGGATTTTAAGAACGGTTATGCTGCAGTTAAGAAGGGCAGCAAATGGGGCATTATAGATAAGACCGGCAGCTGGATCCTTAAGCCGGAATATGATGCTATTAAGGATATGGAGGTGGCTAACTAGCTGTCAGCCATCAGCCTTCAGCTGTCAGCCGACAGCTATTGCGCTCGATCGTAGTTCACAAGACTGAGATCGAGCGCTTCGTTCTTGCCTAGCGCGCACCGACTGGCGGCAATCGGGAACCGACCCGATGGCTATCGGGTACCTTTTACCGATTACCTTTTTAGCACCCCGATCAACTAATATTTAGTAAGCTCAGGATTGACTTCATCAATATAGCCGAGGATACCTGACTTAAGGTTGTACAGGTTACTGAAACCAAATTTGTCTTCGAGTTCGCGTATTGCTTTGGCGCTGCGGTTACCTGTTTTGCAATGAATCACAACTTTTTTGCTCCGATTGATTTTGTCGGCTTGGTTGGACACGTCGCCGAGAGGAATCAGTTCAGCCCCCAGGTTTACAATATCATATTCATGCTGTTCCCGAACGTCTATGAATTGAAAATCCTCGCCACGCACCTGCAGATCGTAAAGTTCTTTTACTGATATTTCCTTTACCGGTCTGTCAACTGTCTTAAGGCCGCAGAATATCTCGTAATCAATCAACTCCTTAATTGTGGGATTATTTCCGTTCAACGGGTTTGCAGGATTTCTTTTCAAATTAAATGTTCTTGACTCGAAGGTAAGCGCGTCGAAAATGAAAAACCGTCCACTTAAAACATCGCCAACTCCGGTTACAACCTTGATCACTTCTAATGCCTGAAGACTTCCAATAATTCCTGGAAGTACACCCAAAACCCCCCCTTCAGCGCAACTTGGAACTAAACCCGGAGGTGGAGGTGTGGCATAGAGGTCCCGGTAGTTTGGACCAAGTACGCCATTGCTATCGCGGTAATTAAAGACCGAAATCTGACCTTCGAACTGAAAAATGGATGCATGTACATTTGGTTTGTCTGCGAAAACTGTAGCGTCATTCACAAGATAGCGCGTTGGAAAATTATCGCTGCCATCGGCAACCACGTCATATTGTTTTATAAGTTCAAGGGCATTCTTAGAAGTGAGATGCACATTGTGTACTTCAATATTGATGTAAGGATTGAGCGCTTCAAGTCTTTTCCTTGCAGCTTCCGCTTTTAAGGTACCGATTTCGTTGACACCAAATAAAACCTGGCGCTGAAGATTGCTATCGTCGACTACATCAAAATCGACAATGCCGATAGTGCCTACGCCGGCCGCAGCCAAATACAGTAATACCGGGCTTCCCAAACCACCTGATCCAATTACGAGGACCCTCGATGCTTTCAGCTTCTTTTGTGCTTCAATACCGAAACCCTTTATTATGATATGGCGATTGTATCTCGCCAGTTCCTCTTTTGAAAAATGTATATCCTCGTAATTCATAATTCTATCTCAAAGATGGTGAACCCCCTGCAATAGCGGGCACTATACTAACCTTCGTGTGTTCTTTAATTACAGTTTGTTCTTGCTCCAAGTTCCTGATATCATCGTCATCAACAAAAATATTGATGAATGAAGGAACTTTACCACTTGCATCGAGCAGGTGTTTCTGCAAACCCGGAAAATCCTTGGCGAGCGTAACTAACAACTCTGAGATCGAGTTTGCATTTATGCTTAATTTGGAAGCATTGTTAGTGAACTTACGCAGCGGGGTAGGGATTATTACGGTAGCCATATACGTGTTGGTTGATATTTAAAACAGTAAGCGTTTCTTCCTCAAATTGTAAATTGTTTTTTAAACTCCATGATCGCATATCTGCCATTTTTCGGTTCATCACCGAAAGAATAAGATATGAGAAATATGGTTGGGCTGCCACCCTGTCAAATTCAGAAGGAATTGCAGGAGAATCCGGATGAGAATGAAAAATTCCCAGCATCTGAAGATTGTTACACGCCGCATAATTCTCAGCTTTCATGTAATTCCGTGGTGAAATCCGAAACGTTCTACGACGATCGAAGGAGTCGTTTTCAACTTCCATGATTGTAGAAATGATACGATGGGTTTCCATATCTGACCCAAATAAAAAGCCGCAGGATTCTTCGGATGTTTTCTCCACGGCAGCCTTTAGTGGCTTAAGAATAGACTGCTCTAAATATATCATAAAAAAATATTGACACTAAAAAAATAGTCGTTCGTATCATCATAAGTAAGATTCGTTTTCATGCGCTCAGGTGTGCTACTTTTTCATATTCGGCTGTACCTTCGAGCGATTCAAACATCATAGGTATGATGGCGCCATAGTCTGAAACTTTGGCTTTCTCGATATCCAGAAACTTTTTTTGAAGCCCCCAGTTCAAAATATTTACGGTTTCTTTTTTATTTACTGATGATAAGGTATCTCTTACGATTGCTTTTAATCCTTCGATGAGACAGTTTTTTACCTCATTTTCACCTTTTGTTCTCTCGATTTTGCAGAGCGCCTTTTCAATCACTTTCTGTGAAGCTGTACAGATTTTCGAGATTACAATATCACCCTCTGGATTTAACGTTCGAAATTTGTTTTCATATACGTTAATAAGCAGGTTAAGCTCCCCTGGCTGTGACCAGTCCATTTGCCCTCTGAAGAATTTTTCCGTGTATCCCAAAGGATTCCCAATAAAAACAACGGGAATCTCCCGGCCAGATTTTTTAATGTAATACAGAGCCATTTCAAGACTTTCAACGGGCCATTCAAGGTTCCTT
>CAMLER010000048.1 GCA_946478915.1 uncultured Chryseolinea sp. | reverse complement strand
TCAGGCCGCCAGAGGAGAATCCACTCCCCGGATACCGGTTTGGCTTATGCGTCAGGCAGGCCGCATCCTTCCTGAATATCGCAAGGTGCGCGAGGCTGCAAAGGATTTTAAAACTTTGGTAAAAACGCCTGAGTTGGCAGCCGAAGTAACGATACAGCCTGTGCGCATATTGAAAGTTGACGCTGCGATCATCTTTTCTGACATTCTGGTAATTCCGGAGGCTATGGGTCTTAACTATGAGATGGAAGAAAACAAAGGTCCTGTATTTCCAAAAAAAGTGTCCTCGCCCTCGGATCTAAAGGGACTGCACATTGCTGAGGCCTTCGAATTGCAATACGTTTTGGATGCCATCAGACTCACAAAAAGCGAACTCAATGGCCAAGTGCCACTCATAGGTTTCGCTGGAGCGCCCTGGACGATATTTTCTTATATGATTGAGGGCAAGGGAAGCAAGACCTTCAGCGCAGCAAAGAAAATGCTATATACCCAACCTGCTTTTTCGCACCAGTTGTTGGATATGATCACCGAAAGCACCATTCATTATTTGCAGGGGCAAATCAGTGCTGGGGCCGATATCATACAAATCTTTGATTCGTGGGCAGGGATACTGGGCCCGGACCAATACCGCGAATTTTCACTAAGATACATTTCCAAGATCTGCGATGCCATTCACGCAGTACCAAAAATAGTTTTCGCAAAGGGTGCCTTCTTTTCACGTGCAGAGATGAATGACCTGAACTGTGAAGTGGTCGGGCTTGATTGGAACATGGGAATCGAAGAAACCAGAAGGTTGATCCCCGATAAGGTCCTTCAGGGAAATCTCGATCCGTGTGCACTATACGGAACGCTCGCGGATGTGGAGAAACAAACCAAAAAAATGCTGGATGCATTTGGCCATCACCGCCACATTGCAAACCTGGGTCATGGATTATATCCGGATATTGAGGCCGATAAAGTGAAATGCTTTATAGACACTGTGAAGGAATACTCGGCAGCAAAATCAGTAGCTAAGCATTAGCACTCAATTCTGCAGCATCCGGAGGAGTGTAGACAACCTGTTTTTCAGATTTCGTCTGTCAATAATAAAGTCGAGGAAACCGTGCTCGAGCACAAATTCAGCGCTCTGAAATCCTTTCGGCAGGTCCTTTCCGATGGTCTCGCGGATCACGCGAGGGCCGGCAAATCCAATCAGAGCATTGGGCTCGGCAATATTAAAGTCGCCCAGCATCGCATAAGATGCTGTAACGCCGCCAGTAGTGGGATCCGTAAGCAATGAGATGTACGGTATCTTTGCCTCGTCCATCTGCGCAATCTTAGCCGACGTCTTTGCCATTTGCATCAGCGACAAGCCAGCTTCCATCATGCGCGCGCCGCCGGATCTGGATATCATCAGAAATGGCACTTTATTTTTTATACTGTAGTCCATGGCGCGAGCAATTTTTTCTCCGACAACGGACCCCATCGATCCTCCGATAAAGCTGAAGTCCATACAGGCAATGGTGATGTCGAGGCCATGCAATTTTCCATATGCCGT
Organism: uncultured Chryseolinea sp.; assembly: GCA_946478915.1. The sequence goes on along the minus strand of CAMLER010000048.1, from coordinate 12,790 downwards.
CCGAACTGCGTCTTTTAACTGCGATTTTTCCTGTGTTTCCTTTATGCGCTTGGGATAAGGCTTTGTATCCTTAAACTTCAGGGGGTCGGCCGATTCCATATCAGCATCCAGTTCCGTGAATTTGTTGTCGTCGAAAAGTATCTCAAAATATTCCTCAGACCCTATTCGAACATGATAACTTTCATCCGGAACCACATACGCGTTGTTCTTAAGTTCACGAGTGTGAATGATTTTTCCGGCCGGAGACTTAAACCAAAGCCCGTCGGGAACTTCACGTTTAGATTCGGTAGGTGTTAAAATTCCCTTGTCGCTTCGCTTAAACCAGGACATACTTTAATAGCTTTGATATTGTTAATTCCAACTACACTAATAAGTTTTAGGCTAAACTGATAGTTTTATCAAGATACACATCCTGAATTGCGTTCAATATTTCCACGCCTTCTTTCATCGGACGCTGGAAGGATTTTCTGCCCGAGATCAGCCCCATTCCGCCTGCGCGTTTATTGATAACGGCAGTTCGGACTGCATCTCCCAGATCACTTGCCCCCTTGGACTCACCACCAGAGCTGATCAGTCCGGCGCGACCCATATAGCAATTCGCCACCTGATAGCGGCATAGATCAATTGGATGGTCGGAAGTTAGCTCGGTATAAATTCGCTCGTCCAGTTTGCCATAGCTGCTGCCACCAGTATTCAATGCTTTATATCCACCGTTATTCTCAGCCAGCTTTTGTTTGATGATATCAGCTTGTATTGTCACTCCCAGGTGATTTGCCTGTCCCGTGAGGTCCGCTGAACTGTGATAGTCAATGCCATCTTTCTTAAAAGCATTGTTTCGGGTATAGCACCATAAGATCGTGGCCATGCCCAGTTCATGTGCTTCTTCAAAGGCGCGGGAGACTTCAATGATTTGGCGCGTCGACTGATCGGAGCCAAAATAAATTGTTGCACCAATTGCTATTGCGCCAAGGTTCCAGGCATCCTTCACAGATCCAAACATGATTTGGTCATGCTTATTCGGGTGAGTCAGGAGCTCGTTATGATTGATCTTTACGATGAATGGTATCTTGTGCGCATATTTTCTTGACGCCATGGCCAAAACACCAAAGGTCGTCGCGACACCATTGCACCCTCCTTCAATTGCTAGTTTGACTATGTTTTCGGGGTCGAAATATGCCGGGTTTTTGGCAAATGAGGCGCCCGCGCTGTGCTCAATGCCCTGGTCGATCGGTAGGATGGAAACATATCCCGTGTCTGCGAGCCTGCCGGTTCCAAATATAGTCTGCAAACTGCGCAGTACCTGTGTATTGCGATTGGTTTGAGCAAAAACACGGTCGACGAAATCCGGTCCGGGGATATGAAGCTGGTCTTTCAGGATTGTTTTGCTCTGGTGCCTGAGCAGGAATTCGGCATCTTTTCCTAAAAGATCATTAATATTTTTTCCCATGTTAACCCTCAGGAAACTTTAAACGACGACAAAGTTATTAATAATTCAGTAGGATGCTAACGAGGCGACCTACACCATTGAGGCAGCGGCGGACCCGGAATCGGGCATTATTTTGACCTCAAAGCCGTGTCTTGAAATAGTCCGAAAATCAAAAAGCCATCCCAGGTAGAATGGCTTTTTGCGATCTATAGCAGAACTTAAACTTTTTCTCTGATACGTGCAGCCTTACCCTGTCTTCCTTTCAGATAATAGAGTTTTGCGCGACGAACTCTACCTACTTTGATCAAATCGATCTTATCAATGGTGGGCGAAACAATGGGAAAAATACGTTCCACACCAACGCCATTGGATATCTTCCGAACTGTAAAGCTTTCGCCATTGGTTCCTGGGCTCTTGCGCTGTATGACTGTGCCCTGGAATTGCTGAATACGTTCCTTATTTCCTTCTTTAATTTTTACGTGGACGTTAATGGTGTCCCCGGGCTTAAAGTCAGGAAATTTCTCCCGGACCTTTGCGTATTCCTGTTCAACTAATTTTATCAGATCGGCCATGACTCGATGGTTTTGAAAATTGGACTGCAAAGGTAGGGAAAGAATTGAATTTTTCAATCAATTCAACATGATTGAAAATCTGCCTATTCCAGAAGCTCTGGACGTCGGTTTTTAGTCCGTTCCAGCGCTTTTTCGTGCTTCCACTCCTCAATTTTCGCCTGATGACCCGATAAGAGCACGGGGGGAACTTCCCAGCCCCTGTAGTTAGCCGGTCTGGTGTAAACCGGCGGAGCAATAAGGTTGTCCTGGAATGAGTCGGTCAAAGCGGACGTCTCGTCTGAAAGAACGCCGGGCAAAAGGCGTATGACCGTGTCAGCCAATACCGCCGCGGCGAGTTCACCACCCGATAGCACGTAATTGCCGATACTTATTTCCCTGGTAACTAGGTGTTCACGTACGCGTTCGTCCACGCCTTTGTAATGGCCGCAAAGCAATATCAGGTTTTGTTTGAGGCTCAACTCATTTGCAACGGATTGTGTGAGTTGGGCGCCGTCGGGACTCATATATATGATGTCATCGTAGCTTCTTTTCGATTTCAAATCTTCAAGGCAACGGTCAATAGGTTCTATCATAAGCACCATTCCTGCGCCACCACCAAAAGCGTAATCGTCAACGGACTTATGCTTACTTGTCGAATATGCCCTGAGATCGACAATGTTCACGGTCACCAGTCCCTTTGCTTGGGCTCTTTTCATTATTGAGTCTGAGAAAGGGCTTTCAAGGAGTTTTGGCAGGCAGGTAATGATATCGATGTGCATCCTTTGTTGATAAAAAAATTAAGTAAATTTAGAAACTGCCTAATACCCATGCGAAATAAGTTGTCGTTATCTGTATTTTTCCTTCTGGTCGTCGCAGAATCCTTGGCGCAAACCGGAACAATTAAGGGAATCGTTGTTAATAACCGAACGCGCGAACGACTTCCGTTTGCTGTGGTGTATCTTAATTATACCACAATCGGAACCACGGCAAATGGCAGCGGCGAATTCGTTTTGCGAAATGTGCCAGTCGGGCAGCAGGATTTGGTTGCAACCTTTGTTGGACACCATCCTCAGAAGCATAAAATTACTGTAAAAGATTCTGCAGAAATTTCTATTACCATCGGCCTTGAAACCAAAGATCTTAAGGAGGTGAAGATTCGCGCCAAGAGAGATAAGAATTGGGATAGGCAATACGAAAAATTCAAGCGTTTGTTTTTGGGAAACAGCGTACATGCCGCCCGTTGCGAAATTCTAAATCCGTGGGTCTTGGATTTCGAATGGAATGAAAAGGGATTCTTTACCGCGCGCGCATCCGAGGTTTTAGAGATTGAAAATTTTAGTCTTGGCTATAAGCTTTACTACCAGGTGGTAAATTTCAAGGTCGGGAGCAAAGATTATCTTATCGCTGGAAACGTCAGGTTTCAGCCGATGGCTCCGGGAGATTCGACCACTAAGAATGAGTGGGCGAAAAACCGGGCCGAGGTTTTTGGTGGGTCGTCGCGTCATCTTTTCAGATCCATCATCAATCGAACTCTAAACAACAATGGATTTGAGTTGTACAGAGATGATACCGGCGCGGATGACATAATCAGGATGGCGAATTTTCTTTCCAACGTTGGCAAGGAATTGTTTGTTTACGATATAGAAGATCTTCATTACGCGGAGGTCCGCGCCAATCAGTTTCAAATCCAGTTTCCGGAACGACTGGAAATTCATTATTTAAATAAGTCCGCCCGCCCCGATATTTATCGCAACGTTACGCACGCCGTTAGCTGGCTTGAAACCGCCAACGGTACGCTGCTGGTGAACGGTGATGGTGTCGTGCTGAATCCTGACAAATCGTATTTATCCGGCAACATGAGCGAAGCGCGAATCGCTGAGTTACTGCCTTATGATTATAATCCGCCTGAAGGGAAATTCTATTCTCAACAACAAAAAATAGAGCAAGCCGAACCCATCAATGCCTTGCAGTACTTGTTGGAGCGGCCTTACTTACACACGGACCGTTCCTACTATTATCCCAACGAAACTGTTTGGTTCAGGGCCTATATGAATTATGGATCGAAGGCTTACAGAGATTCGCTCAGCCAGGTGTTGTACGTGGACCTCGTTAATGGATCTCAGGAGGTGGTTTTGATGAAGATCTTTGAGATTGCTAACGGCATGGCTATTGGAAATTTTGTTGTTCCGCCCTCTTTGCCAACAGGTGATTATGTTTTACGGGCTTATACCCGATGGATGTTGAATTTTGATTCGTCGCTGGTATTTACCAAGCCAATGAAATTATTGGAATATTCTGAAATGGCCAGGGCAAAGGATGTTTACCCGGCGCCGGATACGACTGGGAGTGTATCGATCGAAATGGAAAAAGATACTTATGATATGCGGGAGAAGATAACCCTGAGAATTGGTGCAAGAGATTTTATTGGAAACCTGGTTCCGGGTGAATATTCTGTGTCGGTTACCGATTTTAAACAAGCTGTTTATGCGGGTAATGAAAAAAACATCGTGCTTGATTTACCTTTCCCGAAAATTATCCTACCGGATTCGCTCCTTCCTCAAAAAGCTCATCCGATTGAACATGGCCTTAGTTTTAGCGGACGATTTGTTTCCCGGAAGGGAAAAAGAGATCAGGGCGTGATCGCAGTTGCACGGGAAAATACAGCGCAGATGTTTACCATCACGACGGAGGAAAATGGCAATTTTGCCTTTAGTAATTTAAAGCTGTATGACACTGCGAAGCTTTCAATTCTCGCAAAAACAATAACCGGTAAAATAGGAAAAGTAATTCTTGACTCCATTCGATACGCGCCGCAAGCAGCAGTAGTCAAACCGTTGGATGTGGAAATTTATAGAGCCGAGAATCCATCCAGGTATAATGTATCAAATGATTCCCTCGTTGCTCACATGCTTGATGAGGTTACTATAAATGAGTCACGGATGGAGTCGCGAGGAAGTAGTACTTTCGGCCTGGCTGACCAGGTGGTGACAGGTGCATGGCTTCGCTCTCAGAATACACAAGATGTGATGATGTCCCTGCAAAGCAAGGTATCGGGGTTGCGCGTAGTTAACGGCTTCATCAAACTTGGATCTCAAAATTCGTTTGCGCAACAAGGTGGTGAAAACGAACCGCTGGTGCTGCTGGACGGAATACCGGTTAATGCCTTTTCCGACGGATTCAGTGAAAGCACCGTGTCACTAATCAGTAACTTAAGTCCGCACGATATTGAAAAAATTGAAGTTCTGAAATATTCGAATTCCTCAGCGTACGGCTCTCGCGGCGCTAATGGTGTTATCGTAATCACCACCCGAAAAAATTCTGGTAATTATCAACGTTTTGGTGACCGGGGACGGTTTGAAGAAATAAAGGTTGCTGGCTTTTCGCCCGTTAAGAAATTCCGCGCTCCAAATTATGCAGTCCCCTCCCCAACCCATTCACTGTCAGATTACCGGGCAACGCTTTACTGGAATCCCACAGTCTTAACCAACGCTGAGAATATTGCGGAAGTCACATTTTACGCAGCTGATCTGCCAACGCAATATCGGATCATCGTTGAAGGTGTCACTGGCGATGGCAGGGCTGTCCACGCCGAAAAATTAATAACGGTAGCCGAACATCGTTAACTTCCTAAATTTCCAGAAAGCCTTCGGGTAATTCTACTTCAATCCTCTTTTTGGACTTGTTAATGGACCTTATGAATGGACCATTCGTAGGTATCAGAACTTCTTTACCATGATATTCGAGTGATAGCAGTCGATTAGGGCCGGCAACGACAACACCGTCAATTTTTCCCAGCAGGCCAATCCCAGCGTCAACGACTTCGAAACCGTCAATTTCGTCGTCATAGAATTCGCCGCGTTCGCGCTTTGGCCTAATGGATTTTGGAAGGTAAACAGACTGCTTGGAAATCATTTTTGCCGCATCCGCGGAGTCTATCCCTTCGAATTTGAGAAACACCTTACTCCCCTGTCCTGCCACTGTTTCGATAAAATAGGGCACCAGCCGGTTGTTTTGCTCCAAAAAAACCGAGTTAATGGCAGATAAGTCGTCAGGCGCTTCGTCCTCAAGCATCAGGGTAACTTCCCCTTTCAGTCCATGCGACTTAAGGATCCACCCGATTTTATAACAGGATTCTATATCCATAAATAAAAAATGCCAATGCGATGGGTCGCACTGGCATCAAGTAGTTTTTTAAAGATTAGGCTTGCGGTTCTTGTGCCTCTGCTGCTGGAGCTTCTCCCTCTGCCGGCTGTTCGGCGGCTGGGGCTTCGGCTTCTACAACAATTGCCTTCTTGCGAATTGCTTCAGCGCTCTGATTTTGCTTTCTGCTTCTTTGCGTGCTTTAGCCAAAGCTTCCTTGTTCTGAGAAAGTTTATCGCGACTGGACTCAATTTTGGAAGTTTTCGCTTTTAACCATTCCTGGAGCTTCGTATCGGCTTGCTCTTGCGAAATTGCGCCTTTGATCACACCAATCTGCAAATGCTTTCTTAGCATGATACCGCGATGTGAAAGAACCGCTTTTACGGTATCGCTGGGTTGTGCGCCATTCATTAGCCACTTAAAAGCCTTGTCATCGTTAAGCTCGATTGTGGCTGGAACAGTGAGGGGATTGTAGGTTCCAATTTTTTCAATGAAACGCCCATCTCGTGGGGATCTGGCGTCGGCTACGACTACATCGTAAAGTGCCAGTTTCTTGCGGCCTCTGCGGGCCAATCTGATTTTAACCATTCAATTTGAGGTTTAATGTGGATCTCGTCCTTTTTAAGTGCGCAAAGATAACGGATTTTTCGGCTGGCCAAATGCTGAAATAAAAAAAGCGTATGTTCTTGTCTTTGAGCGTGTATCGAGTCAAAAAACAAATCATATTCGTTTACGCGAGTATCCAATTTTTAAATTCAGCGAGGCTTGCCTAGCTTTATGTGCTTTTTCAAACGGATACATGGACAAATACTCATATATATCAAACGCAGAAGTCGGCTATATCGATCAGTTGTACCAGGATTATAAGAAGGATCCGAACTCTGTCGATCCCACCTGGCAAAAGTTTTTCGAAGGATATGATTTTTCAGCCAAAGGAAAAAATGGGCACACGGTCGCAGTTGATGAATCAATATCTATTAAGGAGACGCAGGTTCGAAACCTTATATTTACCTACCGCTCTTTCGGGCACCTGACTTCGAAAACAAACCCTGTCAGACCCCGCCGTAATCATAATGTCAACTTTGATCATAAAAGTGTTGGCCTTGCCGATGCCGACCTTGATACCGAGTTTGACGTGGGCTCGGAGATCGGAATGGGAAGAGCGACCCTTAGAAAAATCATCGAGAAATTAAAGACTGTTTACCTGGGGCCGATCGGGTTTGAATACAATTTCATACGGAACGACGAAATAAGGCAATGGTTTTTGCAGAAATGTGAACACGAATACTTTGCGTATAACCCGACCGCTGACGAAAAAAAAAGAATTCTGACCAAATTGAATGAAGCAGTAGTCTTCGAAAATTTTCTTCATACCAAATTTCTCGGTCAGAAAAGATTTTCACTGGAAGGAGGGGAGAATACCATCCCCGCGCTGCAGACCATCGTCAACAAGGCTGCTGAACTGGATGTGAAAGAAGTGGTCATCGGTATGGCCCACCGCGGTCGTCTCAATGTGCTTTCTAACATACTGGGAAAGACCTACGAGCAGATCTTTACAGAGTTCGAGGGTAACGTTAGTCCGGAGCAGACCATGGGTGACGGCGATGTAAAATATCACCTGGGATACTCTAGTCATATCAACACTCCATCGGGTAAGAAAGTGTATCTGAAGTTGACGCCCAACCCTTCTCACCTCGAGGCAGTTGATCCGTTGGTGATTGGTTATACGCGCGGCCAGAGTGATGATGAATACAAAGGTGATCTTTCTAAGGCCATGGCAGTTTTGATACACGGCGATGCAGCGCTTGCAGGCCAGGGGATTGTCTACGAGGTGGTCCAGATGTCGGAATTACCTGGCTACACAACCGGAGGGACTATACATTTCGTTATCAACAACCAGGTCGGATTCACCACCGACTACGATGATGCCCGCAGCAGTATCTATTGTACTGATCTCGCTAAGATTGTAGATGCACCTGTCCTACATGTCAATGGTGACGACGCTGAAGCAGTGTGTTTTGCGTCTAACCTTGCCGTTGAATATCGTCAAAAATTCAAGAAGGATATTTTCATAGATCTGCTCTGTTATCGCAGACATGGTCACAATGAGGCTGATGAACCGAAATTTACCCAGCCCAAGCTTTATAATCTCATTGCCAAGCATGAAAATCCCAGGGAAATTTTTGTCAAAAAACTGATCGAACGCGGAGACGTCGATGCAGCGCTCGCCGACGAAATGGACAAGAATTTCCGGAATCAGTTACAGGACCGGCTGAATGAAGTAAAGCAAAAACCTCTTCCATACAAGCCTCAAAAAATGGAGTCTGAATGGGAGGAAATGCGTTGGGCTACACCCGAAGACTTTGACAAATCTCCAGACACAGGTATCAAGGAAAATGTTGTTGAAAAAGTTGGTAAGGCCTTGACTTTTATTCCCGAAGGTTTTAAGCCGCTGAAGCAAATCGAGAAACTTTTAAAGGACAGGAATAACGCTTTCTTTGAAAGTAAGATGCTGGGCTGGGCCGATGCCGAATTGCTGGCTTACGGTTCTCTTCTGCTTGATAAGACCCCCGTCCGTATGTCCGGACAGGATGTGAAGCGTGGAACATTCTCTCATCGCCATGCATACTTCTTTGACGCCAATACAAACGAGCCCTATTGTGGATTGAACAATATTGAAAAGAATCAGACGCAATTCAATATTTATAACTCGTTGCTTTCAGAGTTTGGTGTTCTTGGTTTTGAATACGGGTATGCGATGTCTTCGCCTAGCGCACTCGTTATTTGGGAAGCGCAGTTCGGCGACTTCGCGAATGGTGCCCAGGTGGTGATTGATCAATTTATCTCCAGCGCTGAATCAAAGTGGCAGCGAATGAACGGTCTCGTGATGCTGCTTCCTCATGGATATGAAGGCCAGGGCCCGGAACATTCAAGTTGCCGTCCGGAAAGATTCTTGCAACAGTCGGCGGAATACAACATGATTGTTGCCAACCCAACTACCCCGGCAAACTTTTTCCATTTGCTGCGGAGGCAGGTTGCATGGCCATTCAGAAAACCTTGTGTGGTTTTCTCGCCTAAGTCATTGTTGCGTCATCCGGCGGTCATTTCGCCATTGAAGGATTTTACGTCCGGGTCATTCAAAGAAGTGTTGGACGATCCTGCAACGTCATCCAAAGATGTGAAAAGGGTAATTCTGTGTTCAGGTAAAATTTATTATGACTTGCAGGAATTCCAGCAAAAAAAGAAAATTAAAGACACTGCTATAATCCGACTGGAACAATTGCACCCGTTCCCTGAGAAACAATTAAAGGCGGTTTTGAAGAAATATAAGGATGCAAAACTGATCTGGGCACAGGAGGAGCCTTCCAATATGGGATGTCAGAGTTACATCCTGCGCATGATGCCTAAATATAATCTGGATTTCGTTTCGCGTAAGGCAAGTGCATCGCCAGCCACCGGCTATTTAAAAGTTCATAAGATTGAACAAGACAAAATCATCAATAAAGCGTTTGGAATGTAGAAGCGTTTTAAAGTAAACCCAAGAAACAACCCTGATGGCAATTCAAATAAAAGTACCTGCAGTAGGAGAATCAATTTCCGAAGTAACCATTTCAAACTGGCTTAAAAAGGACGGTGATGTGGTGAAGCTCGACGAAGTCATAGCCGAATTGGAATCTGACAAAGCGACATTTGAACTTCCTGCTCAAAGCGCTGGAGTGCTAAAGATTCTTAAACAGGCGGGGGAGACCGTACCAGTCGGCGAGGTCATTTGTGAGATTGAGCCATCCGCTCAGGGACAAACCGCTCCCGAGCCCGCTCCTGCAAAGACTCCCGCTGCGGCTGCACCAAAATCGGAGACTAAGCCGTCGGGCGGTGTTAAGGAAATGAAAGTCCCTGCCGTGGGAGAGTCGATTACCGAGGTAACTATTTCGACCTGGTTGAAGAAGGACGGCGACCATGTGAAACTCGATGAAGTGATCGCAGAAGTCGAGTCCGATAAAGCGACCTTTGAACTACCGGCGGAGGCAAGCGGTATTTTGCGTATTGTGGCAAAAGAAAGCACGACTTTGCCCATAGGTGGATTGATTTGCAGGATTGAGATAACAGAGGAAACTGCTACTGAAAAACAGGAGCCTAAGCAGGAGCCTGTCGCTGCGACATCGGAAAGCGGAAGTAGCAAGTCTTATGCCGCGGGCCATCCGTCACCGGCTGCGGCAAAAATTCTAAGCGAGAAAGGAATTTCTCCCGGACAGGTTCAGGGCAACGGTGTGGGTGGACGTATCACCAAAGAGGATGCCGTGAAAGCTGAACCCGCGCCCGCGGCAACTAAACAAGTTGAAAAGCAGCAAGCATCCTCCGAGATCTCAGCTACAGGCTCGCGAAATACGCGAAGTGAGAAAATGAGTTCTCTCCGAAAGACCATAGCAAAACGATTGGTGACGGTGAAGAACGAGACGGCTATGCTTACAACTTTTAATGAAGTTGATATGAAGCCCGTAATGGATCTGAGGTCGAAATATAAGGATCAGTTTAAGGAGAAGTACGGTGTGGGCCTGGGATTCATGTCCTTTTTCGTCAAAGCGGTCTGCGCTGCGGCCAAGGATTTTCCTGCAGTGAATGCATACATCGACGGTGATGAGATTGTGTATCACGATTATTGCGATATCTCTATCGCAGTTTCAACGCCCAGGGGACTCGTTGTTCCTGTTATTCGGAATGCGGAATCGCTTTCATTTCATCAGATTGAAAGTGAGGTAGTGAGGTTGGCAACGAAAGGCCGTGATGGCAAATTATCCATTGAGGAGATGACCGGCGGGACATTTTCTATAACAAACGGTGGTGTTTTCGGATCAATGCTGTCGACACCAATACTTAATCCACCTCAATCTGCCATTCTTGGTATGCATAATATTGTAGAACGTCCTGTTGTAAAGAATAAGGAGATTGTCATCAGGCCCATCATGTTTTTGGCCTTATCATACGATCACAGAATAGTCGATGGACGTGAATCGGTAAGTTTTCTTTTCAGGGTCAAGGAAATGCTCGAGGATCCGGGAAGATTGATCCTGGGCGTTTGATACTCCTTCACTTTTACGATAAATCATTACTTATTTTTTTTCGATCATCATGCAATACAACGTCACGGTTATTGGTTCAGGTCCGGGAGGATATGTAGCAGCGATCCGCTGCGCGCAACTTGGTTTCAAGACTGCTATCATTGAAAAGTACGATACCCTGGGGGGAACCTGTCTGAACGTCGGTTGCATTCCGTCGAAGGCGTTGCTTGATTCGTCCGAGCATTTTATTAATGCTAAAGAACATTTTAAGGAGCACGGAATCGATATTCCCGCGCCCAAGATCAACATCAAACAAATGATCAAAAGGAAAGAGGATGTGGTGAAATCGAATGTCGATGGCATTGCCTTCCTGATGAAAAAGAACAAGATTGATGTGTTGAAGGGAGTTGGTTCATTCGTAGATAAGAATACTATTTCAATTAAAGGCAGTGATGGTAACGAAACAAAAATCACTACAGAAAAAGTAATTATTGCCACGGGTTCCAAGCCTACGCCGTTGCCATTTGCGCCCTTTGACAAAAAGCGGATTATTTCAAGTACCGAAGCCCTTACTTTAAAAGAAGTGCCTGCCCATCTCATTGTGATCGGTGGAGGCGTAATTGGTATGGAAATGGGATCTGTCTTTGCAAGAATTGGCTCGAAAGTTACCGTCGTCGAGTTCCTGGATAGCCTTATTCCGACCATGGATGCTACCCTTGGGAAAGAGTTGTTGAAAGTCGCTAAAAAGATGGGCATCGATGTTCACCTGGGGCACAAAGTAACTTCCGTTGAAAATAAGGGGAAGGAAGTTATTGTGAAGGCTGAAGGAAAGGACGGAAAGGCGCTGGAATTAAAGGGAGATTATTGTATGGTAAGCATTGGACGCCGGCCATACACGGAGGGATTGGGGCTTGACAAGATTGGCATAGAGCCGGTCAAGGGACAAATTCCTGTCGACGACCATCTGAAAACAAAAGTTGACAATATTTATGCAATAGGTGATGTAGTAAGAGGTGCCATGCTGGCGCACAAAGCTGAGGAAGAGGGTATCTATGTAGCCGAACAACTGGCTGGCCAGAAACCTCACATCAATTATTTGCTTATCCCGGGCGTTGTGTATACCTGGCCTGAGGTTGCCAGTGTCGGATACACTGAAGAACAACTGAAAGAACAGGGACGTGCCTACAAAACCGGATCCTTCCCTTACAAAGCTTTAGGACGTGCGCGCGCAAGTATGGATACGGATGGGCTGGTAAAAATATTGGCTGACAAACAAACAGATGAGATCCTTGGTGTTCACATCATCGGTGCCCGCGCAGCAGATATGATCGCAGCAGGCGTAACAGCGATGGAGTTTCGTGCGTCAGCGGAAGATGTTGCCCGAATGTCCCATGCGCATCCGACGTATATGGAGGCCGTTAAGGAAGCATGCCTGGCGGCTACTGCTAATCGACCGATTCATCTGTGAACCGTTATCAGTTATCCGTTATCCGTTAATAGTTAATAGTTAATAGTGCGGTTATAGTGAGGATGTCCCTATACTTACCACTTACCACTTACCACTTACTACTTACTACTTACCACTCCCTACGGCTTAAATCTGCGAAAAGTATTAC
>CAMLER010000047.1 GCA_946478915.1 uncultured Chryseolinea sp. | reverse complement strand
CATGCTTCTAATCGCCATAGGACTTTACATTGGCTTCCGACACAACTTTCGCAACCCAGGCTGGATGATACCCACAGGCATAGGGTTAGTTTTTCTTGTTGAACATCTTGTTCCGGATATCGAGATGAGGCAATATCTCTGGCCTATCGTGATAATCGCAATAGGTTTGTTTATGATCTTTCGTCCACACAGACGAGGTCGTGGGGACTATTGGAAAAACTGGGAAAATCGTGATGCCCAATCCTTCGCAGACAGCGCTTTTGAAACAGTAACCATATTCGGTGGGGACAAGAAACAGATTATCTCAAAAGATTTCCGAGGCGGCGAAAGCGTTTGTGCGTTTGGAGGCGTCGAAATAAATCTAACTCAGGCCGACATCAATGGCACAGCAACGATTGAAGTAGTGCAGCTGTTTGGCGGGACCAAGATAATCGTACCCCCTCACTGGAAAGTGCTGACCGACGAACTAGTATGCGTGTTCGGCAGCCTTGAAGACAAGCGCCAGGTGGCTGGTAGTGTCGTAGATGGCTCAAAGACACTCGTTCTGAAAGGCACGTGCATTTTCGGTGGCATTGACTTGAAAAGCTTCTAATATATGTATGTCATTTTTATCATCCTGGAACTATTTGTTATGAACTGGTACATCACAAAAATTGTCTTTAACATCGCTGCCGAGAAAAGCATTACCCAATTTGATGAACAACTCAGATTGATCGCCGCAGAAAATCCAGAGGAAGCTTTTATCAAGGCACGCACGATCGGCCTTCGCGAAGAAGATATCTTCTATAATGATAAAATGAAGGAAGTAAAATGGGAATTCGTAAATGTTGCGGAAATAATCCCGATCAGCAGCCTGGAAGACGGAATTGAATTATACTCCAGAATTCACGAAGCAGAAGAGCCAAAATCCTATATTCATTTTGTTCATAAAAAAGCAATAGCGCTCCGAAAGAATTCAAGATTGATTTGCTAGATGATACAACCGAATCCAAGCCGAACCTTCTCTGGACGACAACTATTCATAGTCTACCTGGCATGGTGGGCCGTTTGGTTGCTACTTCAAACACTGGCATTAACGAATACAGGCTTTGAGCTGACATTGGCTTTAAAAGATGCCGGTATCACAACAGTTGTGCTCGGACTCGCCGGATACGTCGTGATATCGAGCATGCGATATTATCATCCTCGCGATATTAAAAGATTGGCCTGGAGTAGTGGACTCGCACTTGCCTGCGTATTCCTCATCCGTTGGTTTGCGCTTCAGGTAAACGGGGATGTTCCTGGCTATGCAGACTTCTTTGAAAAAACAATAATCGTCCGGGGTCTCTTTTGCTGGCTTATCGTGAGCATAATTACCATCGTGAGCTGGATCTGGTTTTACGTGCGTGAACAGCGCGAAATTGAAGAACGAAAAATAAGTATGGAAAAGATGGCACGTGAAGCAGAGTTATCCTCCCTTCGCCAACAGCTTCAGCCACACTTCCTGTTTAACAGCCTCAACTCTATCAGCGCCTTGGTGGGCAGCAAGCCGGAAAAGGCGCGACAAATGATTCAGGAGCTATCCGATTTCTTGCGTGGAACCATAAGGAAAGATGAGCAGCAGTTGGTTTCACTTGAAGAAGAAATCAGACATCTAAACCTGTATCTTGAAATTGAAAAAGTTCGTTTTGGCCATCGCCTGAAAACAGAGATCATGGTTGACGATAATGCAAAAAAAATGAAGCTTCCGTTGCTACTTCTTCAGCCACTGTTGGAAAATGCGATCAAATTCGGGTTATATGATACCATCGGCGAAATTACTATTTCACTGAAAGCGATCAACACAAACGGAAATCTTCATGTATCAATTGAAAATCCATTTGATCCCGAAACTTCCCAGGCTCGGCCGGGAACAGGATTCGGACTTACTTCTGTGCAACGCAGGCTCTATTTGCTCTACGGAAGAAATGACCTGTTATCCGCACGCAACAATGAATCAATATTTGTCACCGAACTGAAAATTCCGCAACCAGCATGATCAAAGTAATAATTATTGATGATGAGCCGCTTGCTCAAAGCATTGTATCAGAATATTTACAGGCCTATCCGCAGTTTCAGATTATGCAAACCTGCAACGACGGATTTGAGGGTGTAAAGGCAATTGCACACCATAAGCCTGATCTGATTTTTTTGGATATACAGATGCCAAAGATAAATGGATTTGAAATGCTGGAACTGATAGAACAACCACCCGCAGTGATTTTTACTACGGCCTTCGACGAATATGCGATCAAGGCTTTCGAATCACACGCTATCGATTATTTACTTAAACCATTTAGCAAAGACCGGTTCGACAAAGCAATAACAAAATGGTTGCAGCAAAATGACCAATCACAGTCCAGGGCGCAGACGTGGGCTAATGCTCAAATCAGTCAACCGGAAGAACGAAACAGAATCGTCGTAAAGGAGGGCAGCAACATAAAAATTGTTCCGGTTCATGACATCCTGTACATCGAGGCATACGATGACTACGTAAAAATATTTACGTCAAAAGAAATGTTTCTGAAGAAAAAGACCATGAGTTTTTACGAACAAAGTTTAAACCCCTCACAGTTCGTGCGGGTGCACCGATCATACATTATTTCCTTGTCGCAACTCACACGAATTGAACCGTCGGAGAAAGATTCATATGTTGGCTTACTCAAGAATGGTACAAAGATACCGCTAAGCAAAAGTGGTTATCTTAAACTCAAATCGGTATTAGGTATTTGAACTGGTAGTGATATTCTTCTTCAAACTCAACCGTGCTAAAAAAGCAGAAATAATCGTCAGCACTGAGCCTGCCACCATAGCGGCACCTGGAAAATAGAGGTCCGCGCCCGGCTTTGAAAAATGATAGAACAACCACGTCATCAACAATGGGCCTACTATTGAAGTCATGCTTACGAGGCTGGTAAGTGCGCCTTGCAATTCTCCCTGTTGATTAGCGGGTACCTGCCCTGACATGATTCCCTGCAGCGAGGGCCCGGCAATACCTCCTAAGCAATACGGTATCAAAAAGGCGAACATCATCCAGCCTTGAGTCGCTACGCCAAATAAAAAGAATCCAATCGCATATAAGGTAAGGCCAACGTAGACACTACGCTCCTGACCGAGTGTAGGAATAATAAAACGAATTAGCCAGCCCTGCACAAACGCTACCATTAAACCGACGAATGCTAAAGAATAACCAACCATGTCTTCATCCCACGAATATTTTTCCATGGTGTAGTATGACCATGTACTTTGCACGGCATGTGCCGCGATATAGATCAAGACAATGGAGCCGACAAGTCCAAGAATTACTTTGTAACGGAGAAAAAATTTCATGGTGCCCAACGGATTTGCACGTTTCCAATCAAATTTTCTTCTGTGCTTTGGATCAAGTGATTCCGGCAGAATAAAGTAGCCATATAACCAATTGATAAAAGTGAGTATCGCCGCCGCAATGAAAGGCGCTCTCAAACCATAATTAGCGATCACCCCGCCAAGGGCCGGTCCGATAATAAAACCAAGACCGAAAGCAGCGCCGATCATTCCAAAATTTTGCGCACGATTTTCAGGAGTACTGACATCCGCTATGTATGCCGAGGCCGTTGTAAAGCTAGCTCCCATTATTCCAGCGATTATCCGTCCTACGAAAAGCCAGCTGATCGTCGGCGCAAAAGCGGTCAACAGATAGTCAAGCCCAAATCCGAACAGTGAAATCAAGAGCACTGGCCGACGCCCGTATTGATCGCTAAGATTTCCAAGCACCGGAGAAAATATGAATTGCATTATAGAAAATGATGCCACCATCCATCCACCATATGCAGCCGCTTCAGGAATGCTGATGTGTTCCAACTCACTTATCAGACTGGGAACGACAGGGATTATAATTCCAAAACCAATAACATCAATCAATAATGTAACAAAGATAAAACCCAATGCGGCTCTTTTTTTCGACATAAACGGCAAGGTAGTATTTTTCAATAGAACGGTGAGTTGGGAGCAATGGATTAAGTTCTAAATTCCCATTCAATAGATTTGCCCATTGCTTTCATTAATTGAAGGCGTGACTGTATTCTATTTTTCTCTTCAAGCGGGACAGAAATTTGAAGTATGGTTCTCTCAGCGAAATTTTGTTCCAGAATTTTTGCATCGAATTCCTGCAGCATGCGCATTACATCGGAGGTTATTTCATATTCGAAGACTACATTGAGCTCTGCTGTTACCATTACCTGGATTATCCGTGCTTTTTCCAATGCATCTTCTGCGGCGACTTTGTACGCAGTGGTCAATCCTCCAACACCGAGTTTTATACCCCCAAAATAGCGAACAACTACCACCAGGATATTTGTCAGATCCGCTGACCTGATCTTTCCGAGGATTGGGTCACCCGCCGAATGATTAGGTTCGCCATCGTCAGAAGTGCGGAATCTGGACTTATCGGGGCCCAATATCCATGCGTAGCAATGGTGTCTGGCATCAAAATATTTCTTTTTAAGTTCATCAAGCTTCTCTTTGATTTCAATTTCCGAATCCACCGGATACGCAAAGGCTAGAAACTTACTACCTTTCTCCTTATAGATGCCTGTTGTAGAATCTGCTATGGTATGGTATGAGAACACTGACATGCAACCTATTAATCTCCGTTATCGTCAAAGTAATAAGAAATTTAAGATATCACCCATGCAACCTTTTATTTCAGGTGATGTCTGTTCTAAACGAAATATTCAATTCAAATAATATGAAAAAACAAGCCATCGCTTTCACAGTATTAATGCTATGCATTACCCTGGTACAGGCACAAACCAGGGAATCCAGAAATGTGGACACTTTCACAAAGATCGCATTCAGAGTGCCAGGCAAATTGTATCTCAGGCAAGGTACTACCCAAAAAGTAGAGATTGAGGGTAAGAAGGATGTGTTGGAAAAGATAGAAACTAACGTGGACGGATCCAGATTGGTGATCGAGCATGAGGATGAAAAGTTTTGGAAATGGGGGAACGATGAGAAGGTCAATATCTACATTACCGTAAAAAATGTAGAAGGTCTCAGCGTAGGCGGATCGGGTGATTTAATAGGAGAAACAAAAATTGTTGCCGATGATATTGATCTGAATGTTAGTGGCTCGGGTAACATGAGGGTGGAAGTCGAGGCCTCAGGCGATATGGAAAGCGACGTGTCAGGGTCAGGCAACATCGATTTGCGTGGGAAATGCAAAAATTTTAATAGTGACGTAAGCGGCTCGGGCAGGGTTACCCTCGTGTTAAATACTTCCGGAAACGCGGATCTTGGTGTTTCAGGATCGGGTAAGATCGAAGCCAGCGGTACTGCATCAAAGGTTAAGGCAAACATCAGCGGGTCCGGAAGAGTGCTCGCTGCCGACCTGGAGACCAACAGCTGCGATGTTCGTATCACCGGTTCTGGCGATGTTGAAATCAATGTTAAGAATGAGTTAGATGCCAATATTACAGGAAGCGGCAGTGTTAGATACAAAGGTAATCCCAGCAAAGTTAACAGTCATTCAGCCGGAAGCGGCAATGTTCGGAAGATGTAACACAAACAAATATTGTTAACAAAAAGAGCGGAGGAAAATATCTTTCGCTTTTTTATTTTGTTACATCTTTGATTCAAGACTAACGTATGGAACTCGACACTGAAACCGTGCTGCAAATAGGTCTATCCTTTGGCATTGGAACCGCTATCGGACTGGAACGGGAATATCGTAGCAAAGCGGCTGGCTTACGAACTATGATCATGATTTGTGTAGGGTCAACACTCTTTACCCAGGTTTCGATTTCTATGAGCGAATTGGCGCCGGAACGCATAGCGTCGAACATCATCACTGGTATCGGATTCCTTGGTGCCGGAGTCATCTTTAAAGATGGCTTATCAATCAACGGAATAACTACTGCTACTACTATTTGGATTTCCGCAGCGCTGGGTATGGCTGTCGGTGGAGGTGAATATTTTGTCGCTCTGGTCGGGTCGGTGGTTGTTTTGTTAGTCTTATCACTCCTTGAGACTTTGCAAAGACTCATTGCGAGAGCTCATCAGGCACGATCATATAAAATTACCTTTCACAAAGACGAAAGCTTCATTCGATCGTTGGAGGAACTCTTAAAAAAATTAAAGCTGACCTTTCACAAGGCAAGAGATGCTAAGGCGGAAACTGACTATGTAGTGATATATGAAATTAGCGGAAGCGAAAAAAAACTGGAGGCCCTCAATTCCTTTTTGAAAGAACAACCACAGGTCAAAACATACGAATATTAGGGATGTTCTGACTTTTTCAGATCAAGAACATCAGATAAACTTTACTCCCTCATGATTCAGTTCCTGATATTTTTTCTTATCGAAAACATAATAAAAAGCTCCTTTACGCGACGATGATTTATTCTTCTCATTTAATCTGTTCAAGATTTCTAATGAAAGGATCTTCCGCGTAAAGTTTCGCTTATCCAAGGGGCTTTCGTAGATAGCTTCATAAAGGCTTTGTAGCTGTGGTAGCGTAAATTTTTCAGGAAGCAACTCAAAGCCGATTGGGTGATTCGCTACCTTTTGCTGAAGTCTCTCCTTTGCAAGTGCAACCATTTTTTCGTGGTCAAAAATCAAGTCTGGAATTTTATTCAGCGGAAACCACTTGGCTTCATGCTCAAATTGGAGCTGCTCACTGTAGTCGGCGATATTGATAAGGGCAAAGTATGCAATAGAAATAACGCGACCGGCGGGATCGCGATTTACTTCGCTGAAGCAGTAGAGTTGCTCCATGTAAATATTGTTCATACCCGTCAGCTGATGCAGTACGCGGACAGCCGCTTCATCAGTACTTTCATCCTGGTTAGTAAATCCGCCCATCAGCGACCACTTTCCCTTCTCCGGTTCAAATCCTCTCTTTATAAGAAGTGCCTGAAGCTGATTGCCATCAAATCCAAAGATTATACAGTCAATAGCGACAAGCAGCCGGTCATGACTTTTATATTTATTCAGTTCCATTACATCTCATGTATTTGAATCCAGACCGTAAAAGACAGCACAGGCTTCAACACGCTTGCCTTTTTGGTAGCCATTGCATTTTTAATCATGTTAATAGTTGATGCTTGCCATCTTCCATTGGACAATTCCGCATCAACCACGGAAATACAGGTAAGCGGTCAAAATTAAGGCAATAACAATTACTGAAAAAACGATATCCTTGGTTTCCCAGCTTGACTTCGTTTTTAGCCTGTCTTCCTCTGTCATCGTAGAGAAAGTCAAACCGCTGATCCTGTCGTACGCGGGAGCCGGAGTTGCGTAGCTAACGGCTATGAAGACAATAATACATACTATCGTGATCAGTAGACTATAATATTGGAAGAAAACGTTGTTCACTATCCATAAGAATGATCCTTTCTCGTAAGAAAAATTATCTGCGAGCTTAATCGGAGTGTCCACTGCAAGTCTGAACAAACCCATAAGAAACCCAACGGTCATCGAGGCAATACATCCCTTGGCATTAAGTCTCTTCATGTAGATTCCAAAGAAGAAAACGACAAATATCGGAGGTGCTAAATAGGCCTGCACACCCTGAAGATAATCGTACAGACCCTTACCGCCCTGGATCACCGGAATCCATAACAATCCCACCAGAACCATTACCGCGGTGGCTACACGCCCGATCCATACCAATTGCTCCTGAGTTGCATTGGGACGAAAACGTGAGTAAAAGTCCATCGTAAACAACGTGGAACATGCATTGAATACACCGGCCAGTGAGCTCATCAATGCTGCCAGCAGACCTGCAACGACAATCCCTCTGACGCCAACTGGTAAAATATTTACAACCAGCATCGGGAATGCCTGCTGAGCGTTCTCGCGGATCAATACTCCATTTTCATCAAACAAAACTTGTTGCATTGCCGGGCTGGTTCCGCTTTTGGCCAAAGCGTATGTGATCATGCCTGGAATTATAAAAATAAATACAGGCAAAAGCTTGAGGAAGGCAGCGAATATAGATCCCCTTCTTGCCTCGGTCTCATTAACTGCACCCAGCGTGCGCTGCACGATGTACTGGTCCGTGCACCAATACCAAAGCCCGATAATCGGTGCACAAAATAACATACCGAGCCAGGGATAATTGTCATTAAAGTACCAGGCCATCCTACCCTCTTCCCGAACGGGCGCCCAGGTACTTTCCACTCCATCAGGCACCATTGGCTTCCAAAGATTAAACATTTCAGAGCCTGCAATTTCCCGCAGCTTGTCCCAGCCACCGAGTGCGTCCAGCCCATAAATTGTGAGAAGTAGCGAACCAATAACCAGGATAACGGTTTGCAACGCTTCTGTATAAGCAACCGCCTTGAATCCACCGATGATGGAGTATATACCGGTAAGAACGATGACGAGGATTGATCCAAACCAGAAAGGAGTCATCCCCAGGAATTCGACATCCGGCAACAACACACTGAATACGATACCTCCCGCAAAAATGCCTACGGCAATTTTTGTTAGCACATATGCGACAAGAGAAATTATTGATAAAATCGTCCTCGCTTGTGGAGAATATCGCTTTTCAAGAAATTCCGGCATTGTAAAGACTTTCGATCGCATATAGAAGGGAACCATGATCCATCCTAATATCAGAAGACACCAGGCATGCAGTTCGTAATGCGCCAGTGCAACTCCGTCGGTAGCGCCTGAGCCAGCGAGTCCCACAAGATGCTCAGAACCGATATTGGAGGCAAAGATGGAGGCACCAATAATAAACCACCCGAGGTTGCGGCCTGCCAAAAAATATTCTTCCGTGTTTTTTTGTTTTTGGCTCATTACCCAGATAGCCAGGGCAGCGATAAGTAGGAAGTACACAGCGATTACTACCCAGTCGAGCGTTTCAAGTCCTTGCATTAGTGTAGGTTTAAGGTTATGGGAAATTGAGGATTGTTAATTTAAGAAAGAATTCCACTAACGAAAATACATGTCATTCCATCTCAACATATTTTTGAATTGGTATAAGTCTGTGTTTTTGTCAATACGAACATATTCTATCCCAGCGATTTCTGCAAAATCTTCAAGATGCTGCGACGATAGGTTCTGACTATAGCATGTATGGTGTGCACCGCCGGCATAGATCCAGGCCGCGCAGCCGGTAAGCATGTCAGGATACGGCTTCCATAACACACGAGCAACTGGTAAGCGTGGAAGATCGCGCTGTGGAGCGACAGCCTCGACTTCGTTGACGAGTAACCGGAACCGATTTCCCATGTCGACAATGGAAGCATTCAATGCGGGCCCCGCGCCACTATTGAATACAAGGCGAACAGGATCCGCTTTTCCACCAATACCCAGTGGATGTATTTCGCATGAAGGTTTATTTTCCGCAATGGATTCACAAATTTCGAGCATGTGCGCACCCAAGACCAACGAATTAGCAGGGTCGAAATGGTATGTATAATCTTCCATGAACGAATTTCCACCCTTAAGACCACTGCCCATGACTTTCATCGCTCGAACCAGCGCCGCTGTTTTCCAATCTCCTTCGGCGCCAAACCCGTAACCTTCACCCATTAGTCGCTGAACACCAATTCCGGGCAGTTGTACCATCCCATGCAAGTCCTCAAAAGTATCGGTGAATCCTTTAAAATTTCCTTCGACGAGAAATGCCCGCAAGCCCGCTTCTGTTTTTGCTGCATCGCGCAGCGATTGATGCTGTTCGCCTCCTTTTCTCAATGATGCGACGACGTTATATTTTTCTTCGTACTCGGAAACGATTTTGGTTACCTCATCATCAGAAACTTTGTTGATTACTTTTACTAAATCACCAACACCATATCCATTTACAGAGTAGCCAAATTTTATTTCAGCTTCAACCTTATCACCTTCCGTAACTGCTACGTCGCGCATGTTATCACCAAAACGACAAAAGCGAGCCTTCTGGAGATCATGCCACCCACTGGCTGCACGCATCCAGACCTGCAAAGCGTGCAACACTTTCTTGTCTTGCCAATGTCCCACTACAACTTTCCTGTTCAGGCGCATCCGGCTCATGATAAATCCAAATTCGCGGTCGCCGTGGGCGCTTTGATTCAGATTCATGAAATCCATATCTATTTCATTCCAGGGTATATCCCGATTAAACTGGGTGTGCAAGTGAAGCAGGGGTTTCGTTAGGATCTTTAGACCCCCGATCCACATTTTTGCAGGTGAGAACGTATGCATCCAAGCGACAATACCAATACAATTTTTTGCCGCGTTAGCTTCCTGGAAAAGTAAGAATATCTCATCGGGGGTTTTCAAAACTGGTTTGAACACAACAGTCACCGGGATAAGTGCAGAGGCGTCTAATTCACGTACAATCTGCTGAGAATGAGCTGCGACTTGCTTCAGCGTTTCATCTCCGTACAAATTCTGGCTACCGGTAACAAACCATACTTCAAAAGATTTCAAGTTTATCATTTCAATTATTGCTATATCAGTAATGTTTACTACCTGCCAATATTTTTTGGAAAGCATAAGTTGCTCGAATATGGCGTAATATCATTCGATTTCTTATTGACCATAATATGAGTCAGGCCCATGCTTTCGCTCAAAGTGTTTTTTTATCAAAGCGTTTTTTAACCTTGGAGCGTCGGGATTAATCTGTTTTGTAAGGTAGGCCATCTCGGCAACAGCTTCCAGGACCGCGCTGTTGTAAACTGCTTTGGCGGCGGTTTTACCCCAGGTAAAAGGCGCATGATTTCCCACAAGCACCATTTCAACCTCCTCGTAATTCAATTCCCGTTCTTTAAAACAATTCAGGATTTGAAATCCGGTCTCATATTCATAGTCACCTCGAATCATTTTGTCATCCATTGGAGGCGCGCAGGGAATGTCGGTCGTATTATGATCAGCGTGAGTTGTTCCGAAAATCGGAATATCGCGTTGCGCCTGTGCCCAGGCCGTTGCGTATGTCGAATGAGTATGGACGATACCACCGATATTTTCCCAGTGTTTGTATAAAACAGCATGAGTTTTAGTATCCGATGATGGACGAAGACCCCCCTCAATGACATTTCCATCAAAATTCACAATCACCATTTTCTCAGCGCTGAGCTCCTCATAAGGCACGCCACTCGGTTTAATCGCGAATGCCTGAAGAGACCGGTCGGCCGCGCTGACATTTCCGAAAGTAAACAACACAAGTCCAAGCTTCGGCAGCTGCATGTTTGCTTCGAAAGCTGCTTGCCGTATGTGCTCGTATCTACCCATTATGTTTTATGAGTGAATAAGGTTAGTTATTAATTACAACAGGGGTTTGAGAAAGGCTAATTTCTTCGATAGACCGTCCAACTTCAACATATCTCTGATAACGTTTTTCATAAATGGAAGCCGACTTCGGATCGGGTTTAAACTCCTGGTCAAAACCTTGACCCATGGCGTCCATGGCATCTTCAACCTTGCCGTATAAGCCAGCCGCAGTTGCACCAAACATTGCTGCGCCTATCGCGCAGGTCTGCTCGGATTTGTGTATGCGAATCGGCATGTTGATTACGTCTGCCATAACCTGCATTATATAGGGTGACTTTCTCGCCAAGCCTCCCAGCCCGATTAGACCTTTAATGGGTAACCCTTCTGTGTTAAACCTATCCACGATGGCTTTCGCCCCAAAACAAGTTGATTCAATCAAAGCCTTGAATAATTGAGGCGCATCACTCCCAAGGTTCAAACCGGTGAACGCTCCTTTTAGAAACTGGTTCGCGTCGGGCGTACGACGACCGTTCAACCAATCAATTGCCAGTTCATCGCTTTCCGATAACGGGATGGATAGTGCTTGCCTGGTTAGTTCAGGAATCAATTTTCCCAGCATTTCTTCCCTAAGTATTTCAGCAATTTCACTGCTTATATGGGAAGACTCATTCAGCATTGTCCGCAACGGCCAGGCTAGCATATTCTTAAACCAGGCATATGCATCGCCAAAGGCTGACTGACCGGCCTCGAGTCCGATCATACCCGGTATTATGGAACCATCAACTTGTCCGCAGATGCCTTTAACCAGGATACCCTCCATATTTTCACGAGGTACAACCATCATATCACAAGTTGACGTACCCATCACTTTGCTTAAATGGTAGGGCTCAATTTGCCCACCTACCGCACCCATATGACAATCAAAAGCCCCAATTCCTACGACAACGTCTGTGCTAAGGCCCAATCGTTCAGCCCACTCGTTGCCAAGGCGGCCTGCAGCCTTGTCGGCAGTATATGTCTCATGAAAAAGCCGGGAGGTAAATCCTTTCAGAATTGGATCCAGAGAGGAGAAAAATTCATCGGGAGGAAGTCCGCCAAATTCTGCTGCCCAAAGTGCTTTATGCCCGGCGGAACACACGCCACGTTTTATTTGCTGTGCGCTCTTACCTCCTGTTAACAGAAATGGAACCCAGTCACAATGTTCTACCCAGGAGAAACAGGCGTTCCGAACATCCTGATCCCTTCGTAGAATATGAAGTAGTTTAGCCCAGAACCATTCAGACGAATAAATCCCGCCAACAAATTGGAGATAGTTTATACCGAACTTTTCGGCATGTTCGTTTATTTCCACTGCCTCTGCAGTGGCAGTGTGATCTTTCCACAACACGAACATTGCGTTTGGATTTTTCTCGAACTGTGAATGCAATGCCAATGGTACTCCCGAAGAGTCAACGGCGATTGGTGTTGAGCCAGTGGTATCAACCGAAATAGCTTTGACGTTCTTTCCCGCTGATTCTCCAGCCAGTTTTAGGCATTCCCGGATGCTGTTTTGAAGTCCTTCGATGTAATCGAGAGGATGTTGCCGGAACTGATTTTTTGTCGGATCGCAAAATAGTCCATCCCTCCAACGGGGATACTGATAAACGGACGCGGAAAGCTCATCACCGTTGCGAGCGTTAACCACAACGGACCGGACGGAGTCGGTGCCAAAATCTACGCCTATCACGAATTGATCTCTGCTCATAATTTGCAATTCGATACCCTCAAAGGATATCAAATATATGCGCTATTTCGAAATAAGTGTATATATAACAATTACATTTTTAAGTTAAGATTCGGGTTAACAGTGAAAATGAAAAACAAAACTAAAAGTGGCAAGCAAGGATCAGCACATTCAAATGAAACGATAAAGCCCGGATACACAAATGAGGTTGCGTTGGCTTCTCAGTTATCTGAACGATAGCTTGATTCTTTTCTAAATAATTCGTCCTTTTTGAAGCACTAAAGATACAGGCTGGATCAGTGACTACCTTGATTTTTAAAAACGTCGGTTCCTGAATGCGTCCAAGTCGTGCGGTCGCGAGCCAACCGTTAGGATTGGGGTTCCGCAGGAAGCTTAATGTTGCCATCCTGCGGCACAAAATAATCTCATACCGCTGCAATCCTAGCTATTATAAAAAAATTGTTCATGGATAATCTTCCCGTCCTTCCATCGCTGAACCGAGACCTGAGTGTAGTCTTTCACGCCCCACTCCCTGTGCGTGTAATCATACGACCAGACGACAAATGATACATCGCCGGATGCCGCAACGGCGCCTACAGACGCCTTTCTGAATTCCGTAATGTTGTCGAAAAATTCCTGCTCACGCAGACGATTAGCATCTTTTCCCACAACTGGCAAATTATCGTTCTCCTGCATTTCAACATTTTCGTGATAGTATTTTTCAAACGCTTCCATCGCCCTACCATTGATGACCAGATCATTCAAATCCTTGATTTTTTCCTTGATCGTTAATTCTTTTTCGATTGTGTTCATTTTCTTCTTGTTTAAATAATGACACAAAAATCCGATTGCAGCATCACCCCTACATTGATGTGGCGCAAGAAAGAACGTTGACCTAGATCAAGGAAATTAACGATATGCCTTATTCCTTCGGATACGGCTTATAGTTTCAGGAGAAAGTCCCAGGTAAGAAGCAATCTGATGTTGCGGTACCCGTTGTTCAATAGACGGATACTTTGCAATAAACTCATTGTATTGTTCTTCGGCACTTTGACTTATTGATGCAAGTATACGTCGTTGATGAGCAACAAATGCATTCTGCAGTAGTTTTAAAAAGAACTTATTGAACTTCGGCACTTTTTCATAAAGCAATTCAAGATCAGAGCGTTCTATAGAAAAAACTTCGCTGTCTTCTAGGGCATCAATGTTTTGAGAAGCTGGAGTATTGGTAAGAAAACTGTACAGATCTGAGATCCACCAGCCTTCCATGCCGAACATGATGATGTGCTCTGCCCCCTGCTCATCAACCGTGTATGCTCTAAGGCAGCCCTTTGTAACAAAATTTTCGTAATGGCTAATATCTCCGGCTTGTAACAAATATTGTCGCTTCCTGATCTTACGGTACCTCAGCAGCGATGTAAAAAATTTAACTTCATCATAAGTTAACTGTATATGCTTACTAACATTGGATAATATAAGATCATAGGAAGGACTCATC
>CAMLER010000046.1 GCA_946478915.1 uncultured Chryseolinea sp. | reverse complement strand
TGTTGATGGGTTGTCTGTCGGATGAAAATATTGTTGAAGCACACTCAAGGCTGGATGCTCTCGCAAAACACGAGGAGTTGGAAATTTTTGTTAAGGCGATCCGTATTGAAATGTCCGGTACAAACAGCGTGGTAAGTTTTGACATAGAACCTAGCACTGAACTTATAGCATTTCACGAATTAATTGTAAAACAATTCATATCAATTCTGACGCAGGATGCAGAAGAGACATATCTGAATGACCCTCCTCCCATCGCAGTGTCAACCCTGAATTGGATAAATCGTTTTATTCCTCACGCATGTTTTAACAATTTCTGGCCCCACATTACGCTCGGATTTGGTTACAACCCTCCTGACTTCGTACCATTTCACTTTCACGCGTCAAGACTGGCGATTTGCTATTTAGGGAATCATTGCACCTGTACAGAAGTGCTTTACGAAGTATCGTTATTGAAAGCGTGATCTATTGAGATTGGGTATAAGGAATAGGGAATAAGGAATAAGGCCCAGATCCCCGTAATCGAAACATTGATAGGGTAAGATTAATGTAAAGGATAACGTCAAAAGGTGATCGGGTCGCTCGATTTACGATCCACTCTCTCCGCGGCTTTCGTGAAATAAGAGTTATTGGTTTTTATTGGCTGCATTAGCCACCAAACTTTTTGCTAATGTAGTCTGGTTAGCTTGGGCTAAAAATAAGTCATCGGGAGTACCAACATCCAAAACAAATCCTGATTCGAATACAACGCTTTCAACTGATAGTCCAGCATCGATTGCTGCTTGTAGCACATGATTCATAGTATATTCTTTTCCATCGGGCGCCACAAAGATATTTTTACTTACAGCACGCATCAGAAATTCGTGCATAAAAAGTGAGAATTCAGGAGTCCAGAATGCGATCGCGAAGCCAAGTCTCGGGATATTCGGAGGTGGGACCGCATGAGCAATGGTATCAATTTTCCCATCGGCTCCAAATGAGGCCACATCCCACCTTTGATCGGGTCGTAACGGAAAAATTCCCAACACAATGTCAGCGTTCGTTTCAGCTTGCTTTTTTTCCAGTCTAACAAAGGCGTCGTCAGGAGAAAATAAAATATCAGGATATCCAAAGGCAACAAAATTATTTCTCGTGAACGGGAATGCCTGGTCCAGGGTAAAAGGATGTCCGTGCGGTGCGTTCATTATGAGGTAGGCCAAATCCATTTCGACGATCTCACCGTCGCCATAGTATTGCGGGATGTCCCACTTGCCTTTCCTTAAAATAAAATACGCCTTTCGGATGCCGGCGGCTTTGTACTTGTCCAACAGAAAAGCGCTTACTGCTTTAGGCCTTATCTTTCCAGTCTTATCAGACTGCCATCCAATTGGAAAGAGTTCCTTGCTGCAGGGCAGCGGTGCTAAACGAGTGGCGTGGCCTCCTGCGGGAATTAGCCCTACAATTTCCTGGCGCAATGACATGAGGTGAAGTTACAACAGCGCTGTTGCGCTTGCACCAATATCCTAAATTTTTGGAATTGTAAAAATGGTAAAGAGCAATAATAACTGCCTCCCGACGGTAAGACGGCAGCTAGGTCAACCGTTGTTGCAAATTCTTCCAGATTCCTGTTCCTAATACGTTACGTCGTGACTGCTCTTGCCTGCCGATGTTTATATTCCGCAGGTTTTTTTGAAGTTGCCTTGTACCATGCGTAGATACCAAGAGCAACCAACATATAAAATGCTGCAACCAACGCAAATCCGATCCATGGACTTTCCATTGAATCATTGAGCGCCATGGCAGCTGTAATGCTGAGAAACACCAGGAAGAATAGGCCAAATAATCCAGCGGCTGCAACTTTGATAGCATTTGACATCACGTGCTGGGCATCTTCCTTCAAATCTTCCTTCGCCTCTTGTATTTCGCGCTGCGCATACCTGAAGGGCGCCAACACAGTTGCAGCTGCCCGGTAAAATAAATCCATTGCCATACGATATCTGTTTAGGTTATATTTGACTAGCCATTTCGACTTCCTGCTTCAAGCGTTTCTTAATGATTGCTTTATCAACAATCCTATCTGCCTCCTCCTTAATCCTTCTTCTCGTAACAGGTCCTGGCTCCGGCGCGATTAGTATTCCAAGGACTGTTCCCATTCCGAGGCCGGCCAAAAAGATTAAACTTGACTTCATATTTGCTATTAATTAAAGTGATTTTGACTTGATCTATCGCACCACTGAACGATCTGTGCGTATCTATTGTAGCAAAAAACTGTGCCAGAATGCATTACAGCTCAATGGATTCCATAAAAAGCAGATCATTCAAGGCTCTCTCCAGCTGGCTGTAACCTCTTCGCAGGCGATATTACGGATAAACGAATCTAGATCAACATCCTTTGGCGTGGTCTCATCCATCCCGGACTATTCAAATCCACATCCATGTATAGATAATTTTACACAAACCCTGTGGCATGATTCTGGCGCGCGAGCAATTCATTACACGTTTCGAAGATGGAAAGACCTGGAACGGAAAACCAATTTACGTTTAACGTTTTTAATAGAAGACCTTTTCATCATGCTCCCAACGAGAAATCGAAAGCGATTCGAGAACCGTCAGGAGCGATCCCCAGGATCTGCACCTTTGCATTGCGTGCTTCTACGAGCGCATTATCAATATCCTCCGGCGTATTCATAGCCTGACCATTGATATAAACGATCACAGTGCCGGGGGGTATGCCGATCATATCAAAGATCCCTCCTCTCTTGACATCGGTCACCAATACGCCGGCGCGGAGGCCATAACGTTGTTTTATCGAGGGTGTTAAGGTTGAAAACTTTGCGCCCAGCCGTTCGTAAATTGCATTAAGCGATTCTGAGCTCGCAACAGATTCTCTTTCGATTCCCTTTAGGGTAGCCACCACGTTGCGCGCCTCATTCTTTCGCAAATACTGAATATTTATCTGGTCGCCCGGCCTGTGTCGTCCGATCCTTTCAGTAAACTCAGCCGAAGTAAATACCTCAACGCTATCTATTGCCTTAATAATATCGCCCTCTCTCAGCCCTGCTTCGTCTGCGGCACTACCCTTCTGAATTCCGGTTATGAATACCCCTTTAATAGTACCCGGATCAATGCCCTGTTGTTGCAGAAATTGGTCTTCAACGCTTGGAGAAGGGAACGAAACGCCCAGTATTCCCCTTCTAACTTCACCGAACTCTTTCAGGTCATCCAATATTTTTTTGGCGAGATTCACCGGCACAGCAAACCCATATCCGGCATAGCTACCTGTTAAAGAGGCGATAGCAGTATTGATCCCGATTAATTCTCCATTCATGTTTACCAAAGCCCCTCCACTGTTACCTGGATTAATAGCCGCATCTGTTTGTATAAAGGATTCAATTGCCGTCGGAGCCTGGGCCGCATCTGGTCCCCGTGATAGCGATCTTCCAATAATACCAAGGCTTCTTCCCTTCGCGCTGATAATCCCGGCAGTGACCGTTGTATTCATCGAGTACGGATACCCCACTGCAAGCACCCACTCACCAATCTGAGTGCTGTCGGAATTTCCCAGAGCAACAAATGGCAAATTTTCGGCTTCAACTTTGAGCAATGCAATGTCTGTAGTTGGATCCCTGCCAATTAACTCCGCTGAAAAAGAACGACGATCAGCTAATACGATTTGTATCTCCGAGGAATTCTCAACAACATGGTTGTTCGTTGCCACATATCCATTAGGACTAATGATAACACCCGAACCTGATCCCACGGAAGGCGCACTTTCCTGTCCGTATAACTCACTCATCAACCTGTTCGCACCCGATCCCTGGAACAGCGTTTTGACATGCACCACGCCTGACGTCACCAGTCTGGCAGCATTAATCAGATTAGGCGTTCCATCCTGCACCGCACGCGGCGAATTATTTTGAGGGAATGGGTCATCAAGGGAAATGGCCTCTGGTGCTGACGTCTCCTGCCTCACACAGGATGATACCGCCGTCATCATTGAAGCTGCCAGAAACAGACTGTAAACAGATGCTTTAAAATTCATAATTACTTATTCTACTAAATCCGCAATACGCGAATAGCATTTGCAAAGTATGCCACTCTAGCAAACAGATCTCATTAAAATGTTACTATATTAATTTTTAAGACGCCTTTTCCCCACTTAAGATACTGGATTCCTCCTGTAGCAACATTGCCGCCTCCACGTTACCCTGTTGAACTGCCAGATCAAGTGAAGTCAACCCACGCTGTTCTTTGATCTCTTTGTCAGCACCATGTTTCAGCAGAATTCTTAATACCTCATTTCGCCCGAACAAAGAGGCAAACATCAAAGCAGTGCCTCCGTTTCCGTGCTGCATATTGATATCTGCACCGCTTTCAATTAGAAACTCAGCAATTTCAGGGTATCCTTTAAAAGCAACCCCCATTAAGGCGCTGTTACCGCCGCCATCCTGTGCATTCACA
This sequence comes from uncultured Chryseolinea sp., assembly GCA_946478915.1. Next base: position 9,993 of record CAMLER010000046.1, on the reverse strand, counting down.
TCCGCTTGCGCGCTAACAAGTAATTTCGCTGCATCTAAATGACCATTATAACATGCAACGATCAAAGGAGTGTAGCCTCTATCATCAGTAATATTCACATTCACTTGCTGATCTATAATTTCTTTTAAGATCACCACGTTTCCCGCACGTGCAGCATTAAATAATTTTGTTTTAACCTCATCCGTCATATGATTTTCTATTAGATATAAATTAATAACTGCGATCTTTCCCTCAGTACTTAGTCCTGTTCAACGCGCCACATGAATCTAAGAGGGATAACTCTTCGCGTTGCTTCATCCCTTATTTCCTAAGTCCGTTTCAGATCTTTACAGAACTTAACAAGCAGAATTCAATACCTGTTTTTGCTAATAAGGTTTAGCTTCCTTTGCTACATCTTTGGCTTGTTCAACCGCCTTACGATCTCTCTTCGAGTCTTCCATTTCGGCTTTGGATTTGTGGGCCATTTTCAATCCTTCTGCTACCCTACGCCCGTAATCCTCGTCACATTGTGAGAAGAGCTCTATCATCTTATCCTGGATATCTTTTCGCACTGGTGCGAGAGTACTTACCAGATTACTGATCAATTCCTCACGCTCCCATTCCTCGAAATTCCGATAGGTCTCACCAGCCTGTTTAAAATTATTTTGCCGGTCGATGCGTTCCCTTACCAATGCTGCATTGTAGTGAGGTGTATGATCCTTATGAACTTTAGGCGCTTCTTTCAAGCCACCAAGAGAAGACGGTTCGTAGTTTACATGCGGATTTACTCCTTCAACAAGATCCTGGCGATAGGCCATTTGTCCATCGCGTTGATTGGTAGCCGCAGCTTTTTTGGGCACATTGATGGGGAGTTGTAAATAGTTTGTGCCTACCCGATACCGTTGCGTATCCGAATATGAAAAGGTCCTTCCCTGTAGCATCTTGTCATCTGAAAAATCCAGGCCATCGACGAGAACGCCAGTACCAAAAGCAGATTGCTCGACTTCAGCAAAGAAATTAATTGGATTTCGGTCCAGCGTCATCTTTCCTACCGGTAGAAATGGAAATTGATCGACGGGCCATAGCTTTGTATCATCCAGTGGATCGAAATCAAGTTCAGGATGTTCATCGTCGCTCATTATTTGAACATTAAGTTCCCACTGCGGGTAGTCACCCCGTTCGATAGCCTCATAAAGGTCTTGCGTAGCGTGATTAAAGTTTTTGCCTTGAATCTCCTGCGCCTGAGCCTGAGTCAAGTTCTTGATGCCCTGCAATGGTTCCCAATGATATTTCACCAGAACTGCTTCTCCATTTGCATTTACCCATTTGTAAGTGTTAACACCTGAGCCTTGCATCTGTCTGTAGTTGGCTGGTATACCCCATGGAGAAAAAAGGAATGTGATCATGTGCAGTGTTTCCGGCGAATTGCTCACAAAATCAAATTGTCGTTCCCCGTCCTGTCTGTTAGTAACTGGATCCGGTTTAAATGCGTGAATGAAGTCAGGAAACTTGATTGCATCTCTGATGAAAAATATCTTCAAATTATTACCAACAAGATCCCAGTTTCCATCTTCGGTGTACATTTTTACTGCAAAACCACGGGGGTCGCGCAACGTCTCAGGAGAATGTCCACCGTGTATCACAGTAGAAAATCGGACGAATAAAGGTGTCCGTTTTCCTTTTTCCTGAAAAACTTTGGCTCGGGTATATTTCGAAATGGGCTCGTCGCCAACCTTTCCATAAGCTTCGAAATATCCATGCGCCCCGGCGCCACGCGCGTGCACTACGCGTTCAGGCACACGCTCACGATCAAAATGTGACATCTTTTCCAGAAACTGATAATTTTCGAGAGTTGCCGGACCCCTGTTACCTACTGTTCGCAAGTTCTGATTATCGGTAACCGGATGCCCTTGCCTGGTGGTCAATATTTCTGAACCAACCGCTTTTTTACCATTTCCTGCTGGAATAATCTGAGATTTTCCATTCCCTCCGTTGTCGCTCTTTTGTTTCTTGCTCATAAATTTTTCTTTAAAGTGGATGCATTGGATTCAAAACAGAACATGCCTATGACTCCTAACCCGCCAGACGAGTATATGTTATTAAAAAAACAATTGAACTGCCTTTGCTATGGCGTGTGCCTTTGCCTGAAAGATTGGGTACGGATAGATAAGATATCTTTAGCGGTAACCTCTAAGATGAAGGACCATTTCCCTGCCGAAGCGGCGTCAAGAATAAGATTTGTACCTTGCGCGTCGCCCTGATTTTCAAAAAGATGAACCTCCAAACTAAAATCATTGACAAGAAGGTTGCTTCAGCTTCCAGGGAAGAGGCGAATGGAACAGCCAATAATAAGGACCTGAAGCAGAACGGGGTCAATTTAGCAAGCGAATGGGTGGCTGTTATCGTCACTTCTACGCTGCTGATCAGCGGCTTGGTGATGGATCATTTTTTACAACCGTCATGGTTTACGAATACTATCCGGCTCGTCTGGTTTGCGATCGCTTATATTCCGGTTGGACTTCCCGTATTATTGAAGGGCATCAGGCTTGCATTCCGTGGTGAAATCTTCACGGAATTTTTGCTGATGAGTATTGCCACCATAGGCGCATTTTATATTGGCCAATACGCAGAGGGAGTAGCAGTGATGCTTTTTTATGCAGTGGGCGAATTGTTCCAGGATGCAGCTGTAAATAAAGCAAAGCGAAACATCAAAGCATTGATAGACGTCAGACCTGCCATTGCGTCTGTCTTTCGAAATGGGGACTACATAACTGTTAGCCCTGACGATGTAAAGGTGGGTGAAACAATACAGATAAAGGCGGGCGAACGCGTTCCCTTGGATGCAACTATGATCAGCTCCGGCAGTTCATTCAACACCGCTGCACTCACGGGCGAGAGTAGACCAGCATATATTAGCAAAGGTGAACAGGTTCTCGCAGGGATGATCAACGAATCGACTGTTGTTGAGTTGCAGGTATTAAAGCGTTTCGAGGATAGTTCTTTATCGAGAATATTGACGCTGGTGCAAAATGCCCAGGGAAGAAAAGCTAAAACAGAACTGTTTATCCGAAGATTTGCAAGAGTGTACACACCGATCGTGGTATTCCTTGCGTTAGCGCTGACCGTTATTCCATATTTTTTTGTCGACCACTATCAGTTCGATGAATGGCTATACAGGGCATTGATCTTTCTTGTAATCTCTTGTCCCTGCGCGCTGGTAATAGCCATACCGTTGGGATATTTTGGAGGCATTGGCGCTGGCTCGCGGAATGGAATATTATTCAAAGGATCCAGTTACCTCGATCGCATGACCAGAATAGGGACGGTTGTATTCGACAAAACCGGAACTCTGACAAAGGGAGTGTTCAAAGTTCAAAAGATAGTAAGTGAAGCAATCCCAGAAGAAGAATGGTTGCCTCTATTGGCCGCGCTTGAGTCGAGGTCCACACATCCAATTGCAAAAGCAATCGTCGATTTTGCAGGAGCTGCCGCCAAAAACCACACTGTTGAACGGATAGAAGAAATAAGAGGCCACGGGATAAGAGGCGTAGTACAAGGTCGGGAGTTACTCGCAGGAAATGCCAAGCTGCTTTGGAAGTTTGGGTTTGATACAGTGGACAGGGTAAAAACATCTGAAGCGGTAATCTTCGTTATAGTTGATCGCACGTATGCCGGCTACGTTACAATTTCAGATGAGATCAAAACGGACGCTAAAGTTGCTATAGATAGACTTCGGTCGATGAACATTCGCACAGCAATGCTTAGTGGAGATAAGCAGGATGTAGTTGATAGTGTTGCTGGCGACCTGGGAATTAGTCTGGCACATGGAGACTTATTACCCGAAGACAAAGTTGAAAAGCTCATGGCTATCAAAAAGGAAAGCTCAGCAGCCACCGCATTTGTAGGCGATGGCATCAATGATGCCCCGGTGCTTGCTATCAGTGATGTTGGAATTGCTATGGGTGCACTTGGAAGTGATGCAGCGATAGAGACTGCCGATGTGGTGATACAAACGGATCAGCCTTCTAAAATTTATCAGGCCATACAAATTGGAAAGGCTACTAACGCTATTGTTTGGCAGAACATTACCCTCGCATTTGCTGTAAAGCTTATAGTCCTTTTGTTAGGGGCCTTTGGCATTGCTTCCATGTGGGGTGCCGTTTTCGCTGACGTCGGAGTCGCATTGCTCGCGATACTGAATGCGGTTAGAATACAGAGGCTTAATTTCTAAATTGTTCTGCAGAGATCCTTTGTGAATCAAAAGCGGCTAAGGATTGTTACATCATTAAACCTTAAAATTTATAAATGTCGTTTTCTTCATTTACCCCCGTACAATATGTTTTTCGCGAAGTGATTGACGAAGAGTTCGCGAAACAAACGGAAGGCAAAATTTTTTATTTCGATGAAAATGATGTCTTTGAATCTACCGAGGGAAAAATTGCAAAGGTGGAGGAGATATCCGGGAAGGGAGTTTTTCTAGTCCTGGAACCTGAAAAACAAATAAGGATTGACAGGATAATTACACTCTTTGGGAAACCCGGCGCCGCCTTTGATGAATACGACGCTTATGCGAACCAGTGCCTATCGTGCACGGGTGGCTACGACCTCTAGTTCATTTCTTTCCGGCCTTCAAATCACTCAAGGCTTTTTCAATACGCCTCGACCGCGTGTCATCGCCCTTTGCCTGCATGATTGGCAATGCATATCCATTTTTTGCGCTGTATGACAAACTCTCAAAAAACGCTTTGGCTTTATTATCCTTATCAAGTGCTTTCCTAAACTCATCATGCAATTCAACTTCCCGTGGTGCTGTATCAAGTTCTAATGTAATCTCGAGTTTGTCACCGCCCTTGACATTGGCTTTTGACCTCCGCTCAGCGCTAAGCGGAATTAGAAATTTGCCTCCCATTACTGCAATAGTACTTCTATAGGTGAAACCATTTAAGGTCACTTTTACGGCTGGTCGTTTTCCAGAAGCTAGTTTGTCAACGGCCGTTTCTGGAACTTCGATGCCGGTATTATTACCGATCTGCAGAATAGTTGTTTTAAATTTTGTGCTTGAAGCCATCTCATTATTTTTATCAAATTTAAAACATCAGCCTGCGCCCGAGATTGCCAAACGCGACAAATTGAGGGTGCGTTGTGCAAAAAAAACTTCCTTTCCAGCCGTGATACGAAGCTAAAAAGGAAGTTCTTCAAAGTTTAGGCGAAAACATTTGAAAAATTCAGCAAACCTTAAGTGAATACCTCCCATTGGGTTTCAGCGTTAGCTATCACCTGCATTGTGCCATTGGAACTTAATTTTACATTCTTGAGATTGTACAAACCTGGTTTTAGGTCCGCTGGAATAGTAAGGCCCTCCACGATTACATCAGGCGGAATGTCGCCGCCATCTCCTGGTGTGATCATTTCGTGGACATCAATTGACTGCATTGGACAGAAGTATACATGCATTTTACCAAACGTAGATTCCAGCCTTACGGGTGATAAGGTGGCTTTCACGGTTTCACCATGGCTGAGTTCCTGCTCTTTCATTTTTTCTCTCAATACATGCGGTTGCGCACCGGATGTGGCCGTCACACTTGTGAATGTCTGCGGATGCTCGACATTACCTTTCGTACTAAAGAGGTTAGCAAAAAGGCTAATTCCTTCTTTCTTCATAAAAATTAGAAATTTTTCTGTTTAAATAATTCTCGATTCAATTGACTCCGCACAAACCTTAAGAGATAAGGCATGGCAGCCCGGACTCACATAATCAATACTCCTTCTGCTTTCGCCTTTAAGTCACAATTCTGCCAATGGAGGGGACGTGGCAGTATATCCCGGTCCAAAGGGATTTTTTTAAGATGAGGATTTGTAAATGAAGATAACTAATTTATTTGTTCGGTGCAATCCAAGACTCATGCAGCGATCAAACATCGATAGCTTGATTTTGGCAACCTACTTCCACAGGAAAAGGCTACTTAAAAATATTACTGTCCTTCACCATAATCTTATACTCCGGCAGTATCTTTTCGTAAAGGGCTTCATCAGCTTTTTTCAAGGTATTCATCAGGCCTCCAATTCCCGAATCTCTCAGGGAAACGCGTTGTTTCCTGATGTCCTCCATCTTTGTCCGGATCGTTCCTTCAAGTTTGCGCAGGTCTCGTTCGGTCATCATAGACTATAAAGTTTAAAGTTCAAAGTAGTTGAAAGTTCAAGGTTTAAAGTTACGCTAAACCTCAAACCTCAAATTCTGAGCTTAAACTTGACTAAAACTATTCACATTTCAACGCCTTCGCCGGGTCAAGATTAGCGGACTGCCAGCTTTTCACTCCTACCGTTACCATTGCAATTAAGAAGCATATCAATCCCGCAGCGATAAAAATCCAAATGTTTAGTGAAATGTGATAGGTAAACTGCGACAACCATTCGTTCATGAGATAAATCGCAATGGGACAAGCAATAACAAAGGCAATTAAAACAAGTTTCAGGTATTGAGAAGACAAAAGTCTGACAAGCTGAAATGAAGAGGATCCCATAACTTTTCGGACGCCGATTTCCTTCGTCCTCATCACGGTCATATAAGCTGTTAGGCCGAAAAGTCCGAGACAAGCAATAAATATGGCCAGTATTGAAAAAGCAGTGAAGACTTTGCCGAGCTGTTCATCGTTCCTATACTGGGCATTAAAATAATCATCAAGGAAAAAATAGTCGAATGGATTCTGTTGGAACGTATTGCTCCACAATTTTTGTATCTCTTCGATAGATGCTTTTAAATCGGGCGCTTGAACTTTAAAAGCATAAAATTCGCCAGCCCATGGGGCAAACACATAGTCCTTTAATGTAAAAACTATTGGCTCTATCTTGTTGTGAAGTGATTGCTGATTGAAGTCGGCGATAACGCCAATCACCTCTTTGGCAAGTGGCTTGTCGCCCTCTCTCCATAGAATGGTTTTTCCTATTGCCCTTGGCGCATCCAGGTATCCAAATTGTTTTGCGGCCGCCTCGTTAATGATGATGGCATCTTTCCAGACGCTCGACCCGTCAGGATAGTTTTTCCCTGCAACAAATTTTGCATCAAACAACTGAAAAAAGTTTTCATCTATCGCAATGATATAACATCCAATAGATGTTTCAGGGTGATCGCTGCGCGAAAAACTTCTTCCCCATTGCAACTCCTCCCCAGGTATAGAAGAGGCCACTGCAAACGATGAAACTCCGCGAAGATTCTTTGTCTGATTGCTGAAAGAGGAAAGCGTGGACTGATAGGTGCTATCTTTCACCGCAGGGCCTTTTACAATTAAAGTTTGTTCCAGATTAAGACCCAAGTCCCGATTTCTGATGAAGTTCAGTTGTAAAAAAACGGTTATAGTGCCGATCACAAGAACAACGGTAGCCGTGAACTGGAAAACAATCAGCACCCGATTCAGTCCGGTGCCTATAGTGGAACGCGTTATCCGCGTCTTGAGCAACGATATTGGATCAAACCGCGAAATGTAGATAGCAGGATATAGACCGGAACACAATGTTCCTATAAAGAAAATCCCAAGCAAAATCAGGCTATCACTCCATTGAAATGATATTGCCGATGGAAGTCCTATTAGTCCTTTTAGAACGGGCAGACCTGCCTGAATAAGAGCCACTGAAATGCATCCGGCAAAAAAATTGATGAGCGCGGAGTCTGTTAAAAGTTGAACTACCAATTGTGATCGGCTGGAACCACTTATTTTACGAATACTGATTTCCTTGGCATTTTCCGCCGAGCGCGCTATCGAAAAATTGATGTAGTTGATCCAGGCAATAGCCAATATAAAGAGGGCTAAGATGCTCAGGAAACTTACGACAGTAGCGTTACCGTTAACTTCCAGCTCTCCAAACAGATTCGATTCCAGATGGATTGATTGAATTGGTTGCAACAAGAATTCCACTCTGTTTCCAGCCTCGGTAATTTCTTCCATATATTTCCCAAGATGTTTTTTCAACAGATCCGGAATCTTCGACTCTACTACTTCCGCTGATACACCCGGTTGAAGTTCGAGATAGGTATAGAAGTTACCCCAATCCCAATCTCCATCAAGGTCAAACCCAATAGTTGGAAAGGAAATCACAAAATCCGTTTGGATATGAGAATTATCCGGGACGTCTTCGAATATTGCCGTTACCTTCAGATCGCGTTGTCCCGCTACTCCCCTGTGAAAAGTAAGGATCTTGCCAATCGCATCTTCCTTTCCAAAATATTTTTCCGCGCTCGATCGCGAAAGCGCCACCTGGTTCGGAGATATAAGAGCCTTTTCCGATGTCCCTCCGATGATCTTATAAGAAAACATTGCAAGAAAGCCCTCCTCTGCAAAATATATCTTGCTCTCACGGAATTTCTTTTCACCGTATTGCATCACAGGATCCGCCATAAATGGACCAGTGTGTGCCAGCCGAACGGCGTTCTTAACTTCCGGGATTTCATTTTCTATCGCTGGCGCGAGGGCGGGAACGACTTGTGCTGAACGACCTGTTTCTACCTCGTGCTCATACCCATGGTAAGCAACACGATATACATCGCGGGATCTAAAGTCATCAAAGCTTCTCTCGTATCCGACAAATAACCATATCGTTGCACTTGCCACGGTGGCTAATGACAGTCCGGTAATACTTAAGAATGTAAATGACCGGTCGGTCAACATTTTGCGCAAAGAGAGCCTGATGAAAGTAGTTATCATTTGTGGAAGTTGAAATCGCTTTAGCAATATGGACAATCGTGCCAGTCCGTGAAAACTTCATTACCAGAGCAAAAAAGCCTAAATCAGCTTTACATGTGCCCGATAATGATCACTGGAGTTCATTTTCAAACATACTCTAAGGAAGTAATTGATGTGGTTCAAGGAATAGTGGATAAAGAAAACAGGAATGAGGTGACCTTATGCCTTATACCTTACACCTGAATACCTTTCCACTATCCTCCCAAAGGAATCAGTAAAATAAGGTTGGCTCTAAGAAACCATAAAAGCCATGGAATCCAACGTTTGCATTAAGAAATGGTACATCATGAACAGCCTGGTTCTCTGCTGGGTGCTTGTCTGAGAGACCTGTTTTATCTAATTTTCGACCTTGATGGCCAGATTTAAATTCCGAATAGTTTTTCTTGCGCTCACTTTTTTACTGGGCGGGTTCATCCAAACTTTTGCAAATTCCACTCAGGCGGCTTCTAATTTTTCTGGCGACGCGAACGCCTACAATTCGTCTGTTAGAAACATAGAATCTTCTGATGAATCGGTGGACCTCCCAACGTCTTCTCATGGCAATGGAAAGGATATTAGTCTACCGCTTGTCGAACGAGCAGAAGAACAAGAACTGGAAGCTAAATCTCTTAAGAAGAAGATCGATCGCACGCACAACGCAGTTTCTGGCCTGCATGCACTGCTAATCTGTTCGTTATTTGTAACTAACAATAAATTATCATTTCCTCAGTGGCGCGATCCTTCCGCTACTACATATCCGAAATATTTGATATTCCGGAATTTGAGATCCTGAAAGGGTCTTTACCATCAGGCCTGTAAGAGGCTAGCTTCCTAATTTCTTTTTTTTCCTCGCTGACAGTTGTGCCATGATTTTGCACCGCGGCGAATACGCTCAATAATCATCTATAATTCTCCCTATAAAAATTTATGAAATCTATAATAATGTATTTGGGTCTCTGCGTTTTGCTCGGACAAACCGGCTGCCATTCCGGAAAGGCGCATGATGTTGAGGCGGACCCCAGCTTCGTAGTTACGAGCCCAATTAGCATGGATACATCCCTTGTAAAAGAATATGTCTGTCAGATTCAATCTATCAGACACATTGAGGTGAGGGCCATGGAAAAGGGTTATCTCCAAAAAATATTTGTTGACGAAGGTCAGGTTGTGCAGCCAGGCCAACGCTTGTTTCAAATCCTTCCAACGCTTTATGAGGCGGAATTTCAAAAAGCCGAAGCAGAAATCAACTTTGCAAAGATTGAATATGAAAACACAAAGCAGCTTGCAGATAGCAATGTCGTTG
>CAMLER010000045.1 GCA_946478915.1 uncultured Chryseolinea sp. | reverse complement strand
AGAGCCCAACAACGACAATGCGCTCGAAGTCCGTAAAAACACGGATGGCTAACGCGTATTTTTGCGGGCCGTTATGATACCACAGTCCACGTTATTTGTATATATAATAAATGAGTTGCCTATGAAAAAGATAATGTGTCTTACCCTTTTTGCTGCGATGGCTATGACTGTTTCCGTTATGGCCCAGTCCGTTACGTCACCACTGATTGTTTCGAAGGGTGTTCAACAAGTGGCTAACAAGAACTCGTTCGATAACGATGATTTAAGAAAATCAAATATCCAGGCTTTTTCTCAACCATTTCCCGCGCCTGTCATTTCAAAGGGTATTAATCGGTCGATTGATGCCGGCTCACAGGGAAATATAGTATCAAAAGGATACCCAACCTGGGCGATATCCAAAGGAGTAGCTCGCCAAAACCAAGAAAGGGTTCATGGTGCGCCCGCTGTCAACAGCAATCAGGAATCGTCCATTCCAAACGACCAAATTAGCAGAAAATAATTGTTTTTGTAGGGAATAGAGGAAGTAGATGAACCCTTACTCTCGCGAGTAGGGGTTATTTTTTTGTGTTCCTGTATCTATGACGACCTTGTAAAGGTTTTCAATATCTTGCTGTTTCTTTCATCCATATGGAAACAGGAGTAATCCTTGTAATTGGTTTGATCGTCTTGTTTATTCTTTTTAGGATATTCAAAGCTTTTCTAAAATGGGGAATTGTCATACTGCTTATCAGCCTGGTTGCAGCATACTTTACAAACCCTGACGAGACAGTTCATCGCGAAAGTTTCAAGATTAAAGCAAAAGAACTGTCATTGAAGAGAATCAAACAGAAAGACCTTACGGTTGACGATTATAAATTATTTTCCCTTCAAAAAATTAGCGTCGAGGGAGAGAAAAAACTTGTTGGAATCGGGGCATTCGGAAAAGTCTGGTACTTCGACGAACTAAAAGAAAAGGTACGCAAAAAATAGTGCACACGATCTTCATAAATTGGAGCACATGTCATCAAGGAAAATCATCACTGTCTTTGTTGGTCTTGAAATCATCATCATTGTTATCAGCCTTTTATCAGAGGGGTATACGCTAGAAGCACTTCAAACCATAACACGATTTTCTGGCAGACTTTCATTGCTCCTTTTCAGCGGTATTTTTTTAGCCTACAATAAACCAGTCCTAACTACATGGCTATCCGATAAGTTTTACCTGGTCTTTGCCATCGTACATGGTATCCATCTTATTGAGCTCCTTCTCTTTGTTACATTATCTGGAGTTAAGCTGGTTCCCATTCGTATTGCAGGTGGCTTCGTTGCATATGCGTATATCTTTTCGATGCCATTACTACAGTCGTTCCGGGATCAGGGTAAAATACTGAGAAAGACTTTTGCCACTTTGGAAGTCATTTTTCTATACTACGTTTGGTTAATTTTTTTTCTTACATATCTACCACGCGTGCAGGGAAAATTGCCATTAGCTGGAGGGTCTTTTGGCGAATATGTCGCGCTACTGGGGTGGACCTCCACTATGCTGGGGATGAAAGTTGCAGGGTTGATTCAATTCAAGCAGCACCACGAAAAATAACAGGTCATAAAAAGTTTCCCCCCAATCTGAGGATCAGCAATTTCTTTATGACCATTGCGGCTGACCTGACTCAAATTCCTTTAGATTGTAACGTATCACTTCCCGCAGATCCTGTGAGGATTCAAATACTTTATATTGCCGCTCGGAGCTGTTCCCCTTTTCAATAATATCTTTGATTGTATTAAAGTGTTCAGAATAATTTAATTCTTTGACGTATGGGGCTAACGTTACCATCCATTCAAGTATATCTTTATAAATCAGTTTCGTTTTACCCGTTCGGGAGACAACAATTTGACCGTGTAAACCATATCTGATAGCGCGCCATTTGTTTTCCCTGATTATCCAATGCTTTAGCGGATTGTGAGTATAATTCCATTCGTCTTCATGATCTTTAAACCAGTGCCCTAGAGCATGCACAAATGAAACGATAGCAAAAGCCTCTTTCAGCGTAGCCGGCTCATCGCAGAATCGAAGTTCAAGCGTGCCATGGTGCGGGCTTGGTCTTAGGTCCCACCACAAATCCTTCGGGCTGTTAACAGCCTTCGATTTCCGCAGAAAGGAATAAAGAGACTGGAATTCTTTCCAGCTCTTAACGAGGTAAGGAATACCTGCAGTTGGTAATGCTTCTAACGTAGTTGGACGGCACGACGACAAACCCGTATACAGTCCCTGCCAAAAAGGTGAACTGGCAGAAAGCGCAAGAATGTGGGGCAGAAAATTAAGGAAGAAAAAGTTGTATCGAATACATGCGTCGCCAGAAGGCATACCAAGGTGAATGTGCATCCCATAAACCGCCATGCGACGTATAAGCCATTGGTTGCGATCAATGAGATCATGGTAGCGTTCGGACGGCGTCACCAAACGTTCTCGATAATTTGCCAGTGGGTGTGTTCCTGTTGAGCCCAGTCTAAGATTCAGCAGGTTAGCTTTTGCGATCGCCTTGAAAATCGAGGGTTGCAAATCGTTTTGTATATCCTGTACATTTTTTCCTATACCTGAAACGATCTCGACAGTACTCTGAAAAAACTCCTCAATAATTCTGCTATCATCACATTGCGCTATGATATCGGCCGCTTTTGGAGTAAGTAACAAACTCTCCGCATCTAAAACCTGCAATTCCAACTCAACGCCCAGGCTCAATTCCGTGGCACTGCTTTTAAATTCTAACCCTTCAATTTGCTGTTTCTTCATCCAGAAATACATTAAGAAGAATTCAATATACAATGCTGTCACAAACTTTCTAACTTCCGACCTTTATAACGTCAAATACATGTGTGGTATAACCGGTATAATCGCCTTTAACCTTGTTGGCAAATTCAATAAGATCCAGGTAACGAATGCCACCATGGCGTTGCAGAAACGCGGGCCCGATTTCCAGGATATATATATCGATGAATGGGTTGGATTGGGACATCGGCGACTATCCATTCTGGATACCTCCTCCCATGCCAATCAACCGATGTGGGACGAGTCCGGACGCTACTGTATTGTTTTCAATGGCGAAATCTTCAACTTCCAGAATTTAAGAAAAGATTTGGAAGCCCGTGGAACTTCCTTTTTTTCCAACGGAGATACCGAGGTCCTATTGAAGCTCTATATCCTGGAAAAAGAAAAATGTCTTAATAAACTCAATGGCTTTTTTTCTTTTTGCATTTACGATAGGATCGACCAGACTTTTTTTCTGGCCCGCGACCGATATGGGATAAAGCCATTACTATATCTATTCGATGAGGATAAATTTCTGTTTGCCTCTGAGATGAAATCGATCCTTCAATATGGTATTGAAAAAAATCTTGATTATAGTTCGCTCTATACCTACCTGCAGTTAAATTATATTCCAGCGCCCGATACTATTCTATCTAATGTAAAAAAATTGCTTCCGGGAAATTATGCGATAGTTAGTCGACAGAAGATGGATATTCAGCAATATTATCAGATCCCGTACGACCGCGAGAAAGCAGAACAAAACAACCTACCATATTCTCGGGCGATGGAAAAGGTAAAGCAACTGCTGGAGACTTCCGTTCAACGAAGGCTGGTGTCCGATGTTCCGCTCGGTGCATTTCTAAGCGGTGGTATCGACTCGTCTATAATAACAGGACTAGCCGCCAGGCACAAGCCCGATCTTCATACCTTTTCCATTGGCTTCAGGGATGAGAAATTTTTTGACGAAACGTATTACGCTAAACTTGTAGCCAAGCATTTTAAGACAAATCATACAGTTTTTTCGCTGACCAATCAGGATTTGTATTCTCACCTCAATTCTATTTTGGATTACCTTGATGAACCTTTTGCAGATTCTTCTGCAATAGCGGTGTACATATTAAGCAAAGAAACCCGAAAACACGCAACGGTAGCACTATCCGGCGATGGCGCCGATGAAATGCTAGGTGGATATAACAAGCATGCTGCTTTTAACCGCGCCATTAATGGAGGCTTCAAAGAATCCCTTGTTACGTCATTAAGTCCGCTTTGGAAACTCTTTCCTCAGTCCCGAAACAGTAGGATCGCTAACAAAGCCCGGCAATTGTCCCGATTCAGCGAGGGAATGAAACTTTCCTCGAAAGACCGGTATTGGCAATGGGCTGGTTATGCTAACAAAGATGAAACATTGTTGATGCTTCATCCCGACCTGCGAATTAATATGTGGCTAAAGGATTTCTTTCCCCGACGAAAAACAATACTTCAAAATCTTCCGGACAAGGAAAATCTCAATGATATCCTCAACCTGGATATGAACCTCGTTCTTCCAAATGATATGCTCACAAAAGTTGACATGATGAGCATGGCAAACGGGCTGGAGGTACGTATCCCATTCCTGGACTATGAACTGGTTAATTTTGTTTTTTCACTGCCATCCGATTATAAAATTGGAAACGGAATCAGAAAACGGCTTGTTAAGGATGCATTCAAAGATTTTCTACCCAAAAAATTATATCGTCGTCCTAAAAAAGGGTTCGAGGTTCCATTGCTCAAATGGTTTAGGAATGAAATGAGGTCCCTTATTGTTGACGACTTACTGTCTGAAAAATTCATCACAGAGCAGGCAGTGTTTGATTACAGTGAAATCGACAAGCTTAAGAAAAAACTTTTTTCATCCAACCCCCAGGATATACACGCCCGGATCTGGGGTCTTATCGTGTTTCAATGGTGGTTTAGAAAATATATGATAGGTTAAAGTACCTTATGAAAAATATCATTCGCCTTGAAGAAGCGATGCAGCTGGTGTTGGCTATTTACCTTTTTAGTCATTTACCGTTTAGTTGGTGGATCTATGTTGTACTGTTCCTTGCTCCTGACATTAGTATGCTTGGATATATTTTCGGCGCGCGGATAGGGGCTCTTTGTTACAATCTATTCCACCACAAAGGGATCGCTATTTCGGTATATCTTATAGGAGCGTACACCAGCTCAGACGTTGTGATGCTCGGCGGCTTACTGCTTTTTGGACATAGCGCTTTTGATAGGATCTTAGGATACGGTTTAAAGTATTCGGACGATTTCAAACATACGCACCTGGGGTGGATTGGAAAGCCAAAACAATAATTAAGCAAGAAGCCCCCACCAGGAGAGTTGCATTTAATCATAAAATCGACCACTCTCAGCAATAACGCGACCCTTTCATAATGTTGATTTAGCAGAATATTCTCCTTGCCAACGCTCCTTTTCCAAAGAACCTTCGGTTTTTACCACTTTTTTAGAATTTTTATAATTTTTTAACGTTTTCGGTTAAAATTTAACACTACCGAACACGTTTTCGTGAATATTTTTCCTAAAGTAGGTTCAATTTTACCCTATTGTTAAAATATTTATGTCATTATTAAATGATTAGGGGTAAAAACAAACCCACCAACCACAAAAACTATAACCTATGAAAAAATCATTTGTACCATTAATCTTGCTACTCATCGTAAGCGTTATGGCGGTATTTATGCCAGCCATACCAACTACTTTAAACACCGAGGGTATGAATTCGGGTGATGTCGCCTGGATGCTTGCGGCAGCTGCCCTTGTTTTACTTATGACGCCGGGACTGGCCTATTTCTACGGCGGCATGATCGACACAAAAAACATCATCACCACCATGTTACAAAGCTTCGTGGCTATGGGTGTTATTAGTGTATTATGGATTGTTATCGGTTTCAGCCTTGCCTTCGGCGAAGATATTGGAGGCGTGGTTGGCAATCCTGCTACCTATTTTATGTTTGCTAATGTTCTTGACGCACCGCTCTTCGGTACAATCCCATTAGTTCTGTTCGCCTTCTTTCAATTGAAGTTTGCAATCATTACTCCCGCTTTGATTACAGGCACATTTGCGGAAAGAATCCGCTTTAAATCCTACATACTCTTTATTGTATTGTTCTCCTTATTAATATATGCTCCGCTGGCACACATGACCTGGCACTCCGAAGGATTCTTCTTCAAGATGGGGGTACTTGACTTCGCCGGAGGAACAGTAGTTCACATGTCGGCTGGTTTCGCAGCATTGGCTGCCTCGATCTATCTTAGAAATAAGAATGAGGCTAAATCTCCTATTTCTCCTGCGAATGTTCCATTCGTTTTGCTCGGCACCGGATTACTTTGGTTTGGCTGGTTCGGATTCAACGCTGGTAGCGCATTGAGTGCCGGAGCGCTTGCCGCTTCTGCTTTCGCAACCACTAACACAGCCTCTGCTGCTGCCGGCCTTGCCTGGATTTTGTTTGATGCTGCCCGTGGAAAAAAACCTTCTGCTATTGGATTCTGTATCGGTGCAGTTGTCGGCCTGGTTGCCATAACGCCAGCGGCTGGATTTGTAACAATCCCTTCCAGTTTGTTCATCGGTACGTTCGCCGCAATTATTAGTAACGTCGTTGTACACTGGAAAACCAAAACTTCATTGGAAGATACCCTGGATGTATTCCCCTGCCATGGTGTAGGTGGAGCTGTTGGTATGCTTATGACCGGATTGTTAGCTACGCAAGCTGTGAACGGCGCTAACACAACTGGCAACGGACTGCTGATCGATGGCAGCACGAACCTCATTACCATCCATGTTATAGCATTGGTGATGGTGGTTGCTTTCAGCTTCGTCGGCTCCCTAATACTATTGAAAATCACCGATTTGATTTCTCCGCTGCGCGTTTCTGCAGAAGAAAAGAAAGTCGGGTCAGACTACAGCCAACATGGTGAAAATCTTTTCCCCGCTGACTTCAGTACACTTAAGGAAGAAGTTGTATAGAAATTACAAAGGGCTCCGAAAAAACGGGGCCCTTTCAAAATCTTTTCTTCGCTCACATTCAACCTAAACATAATGACCAATTCTACAAAAGTGCAGGTACATTGACTACCTCTGGTGTGTCTCAGGCTTGCAGGAAAACAAAATGCAGGCTTGAGCAGCACACCATCACCTTCGGGCGTATAGCCTGAGGTCCCTTGTACATTCGTTTACTCACAATCCACAAAACAAACTATGAAAACCAATAAAATATGTATTTGCCTTCTCCTTGGCACATTAATTTCTACTGCTGCATTCAGTCAGGATGCTGATAGTACACGAAGCTTTACAATTTCCGGATCGATAGATGTGTACGCGCGCACTGCCTTAGGTGCCGAGAATAGCGAGCTTGGCGGCTATGGACCATCCTCTGCTTTCGCTAACCTAAAAGGATTTTCGCTTGGTATGGCTAACCTTATCGCAGCATATAATGGGGAGAAGGCCGGTTTCGTTGCAGACCTTGTTTTCGGTCCCCGAGGTAAAGACGCAGTCTTCGCTGAAAATGGATTTACAGGACAACGAATTATTAACCAAATGTTCGCGTACCTGAAACTTGGAGATGCCGTCACACTAAACATGGGACAATTCAATACCTTCTTAGGTTACGAAGTAATATCACCCACCGTTAATGTGAATTACTCTACATCGTACCTATTCTCTTATGGGCCATTTACGCACAGCGGTTTGCGCGCCGATTTTGACTTCGGCAATGGTATGGTCGGAAAGCTCGCCGTAATGAATCCAACTGACCTCTTGGAGTTCAATCCTGTTAATACATATACGTTAGGAGCACAGATTGGTAAAACATCCGATGCCGGTGGAGTTTGGTTGAATCTGTTGTATGGTGACCAGGACGGAAAGCTTGATGAAGATGACTTCCCATTTGATGAGAATGGTGAATTAATAACTTCGGCTGGTAGTCTTTTTCAGGCAGATCTTACGTTGGGGTATAACCTGTCAGACAAATTCTATCTCGGCTTCAATACCTCCTATCAAACAGTTGCTACTGGCGAAGAATTTACGGAGCCTGGTGCAGTAAGTGATTCAGATGGTGATGCAACTTCATTCTATGGATTTGCTGTTTATCCAAAGTTCACCCTTTCAGATGCGTTTGCTTTGGGATTGCGCGGTGAATACTTCTCAGAAAAGAAGGGTCACCTCGGAATTATCGGTTTGGATAACAATGGAGATGGGAATGTAGTGGCTTTGACTGCATCGGGAAATATAGCTGTTGGCAACCTTATGTTGATCCCTGAAATCAGGCTCGATAAGACTTCAGAAAATTCGTTCCTTGATAAGGACGGCGATCCAACAGACTCAATGTTTTCACTCTTGTTTGCAGCAGTGTATAAATTCTAACAACCAAAAATAACTACTACTATGTCCAAGACGAAACTCGAATACATTTGGCTTGATGGTTACAAACCAACACAGAGCCTACGCAGTAAAACAAAGATTGTAAAAAATTTCGATGGCAACCTCGACAGCTGTCCTATTTGGTCATTCGATGGTAGCTCAACAGAGCAGGCGACGGGTCATTCATCAGACTGTCTATTACAGCCTGTTGCAATATTCCCCGATCCCGGTCGTAAGAACGCTTTCCTGGTAATGAGTGAAGTGCTCAACGCCGATGGGACTCCTCATGTTTCGAATGGTCGGTCAACAATCGACGACGACGACAACGATTTTTGGTTTGGCTTCGAACAGGAATATTTCTTATGGAATCCTCAAACGGATAAACCGCTCGGTTTCCCTTCTAGCGGATACCCTGCCCCCCAAGGACCCTATTATTGTTCTGTGGGTGCGAAAAATGCTTTTGGCCGCAACATCGTAGAAGAACATCTGGACCTCTGTCTAGAAGCCGGTATCAACGTTGAAGGTATAAACTCTGAAGTAGCAACGGGACAGTGGGAGTTCCAGGTCTTTGCGAAAGGTGCAAAAGCCGCTGGAGATCAAATGTGGGTGGCACGCTATCTCCTGGAGAGAACTGGAGAAAAATATGGAGTCGCTATTAACTGGCACTGTAAACCCTTGGGTGCCACCGATTGGAATGGCTCAGGCATGCACGCTAATTTTTCTAACGACTTATTGCGCACATGTGGATCAAAAGAAATTTATGACACGGTTTGCCAGGCATTTGCTCCCTATGTAAAAGATCATATCGCCGTATACGGAGCTGACAATCATTTGCGCCTGACAGGCAAACATGAAACTCAATCCATTGATAAATTCTCATACGGTGTTTCCGACAGAGGTGCTTCCATCAGAATACCTATCGCTACCGTTGAGAACGATTGGAAAGGGTGGCTCGAAGATCGTCGACCAAATTCCTCGGCAGATCCATACAAAGTCGCGGCTAGAATCATTAAGACAGTTAAGACCGTTCCTTCATACGCCAGTGTGAACGGTCGATAAGAATTTTTCTTTCAGGGCGTCTGGTTGTAGTTTGAAGTCGGGCAGAAATGTCCGGCTTCTTTTTTATTTAGTGGCTTGCTTGAATGTATTTAAAAGTTGTCTTTATTTTACATATTCAAAACCACATGATCCATCCGCATACCGAACTCCAATTTATCAACGAGCAAATCGGATATGGTGTTGTTGCAACGAAAAGGATTCCAAAAGGCACCATTACCTGGGCCCTCGATAAGTTGGATAGAATTTTTTCACAGGAGCAAGTTCGTAGCATGGATCCGCTCTACCAAAAAGTTCTGGACACCTATAGCTATCGCAATCCTCAAGGAAATTATATCCTTTGCTGGGATAATGCCCGATTCATCAACCACAGTTCGAATTCTAACTGCATAACAACGGCGTACGAATTTGAAATTGCTATCAGAGACATTCATCCTGGCGAGCAACTTACAGATGACTATGGGTACCTGAACCTGGAGGAACCATTCGAGGTTGTTCCCGAAAAAGGCACTGGTCGCAATGTAATTTATCCTGATGATCTTATCCGATACTATCACCTTTGGGATGAGCAATTGCTCGAATCCTTTCCGTTGTTGCTTTCAGTAGACCAACCGTTACTGCAAATTCTGGATCGAACCGTCCGTGAAAAGGCTATCCGTATCGCTTCAGGCGAGGAAAAGATGAGTTCGATATTATCGTGCTATTGTCCCATACATGGAAGCCTTAACGGGGAAGCTCAAAGGATAAGTATAAGATCACCCAAAGTGATCTATCCTTTCTGAGTCGCTTGCGATCCAATGAAGACCATCAGGCCGCTCTCGATTTTATCGCGGTCTTTCCAAAAGTTCCTGCTATAAACCATTTGATACTTCCAGTTCTTTTGCGTTAGAATAGCAGGGATATAAGCGTGAGAATGTTTGACTGATAAACTTGTCAAATATCGAACATCATCCGTTAGAATAATACCCAGATGCTTGTCATCCTGAAGTACATCGACGTCAGAGAATGGCAATGTATCCGTCTGGAAAACAAAATTATTTAAGCGCTCTTCGCCCCATTGTCTGATCCGATTGCTGAGATACCACTCCTTACTCATTGTTACCGGGGGCTTGGAATGTGGCCTATAGGTTTGATCATTCACAGCTTGAGCATACTGAAGATACTCTCTAAGTAACTTTGGTCCTTCATTTTTTACTTTCTCAACTTTTAACTGTTCCGGCCAGATACTGGTCACCAGAATTATTTTTTCCCTGGCACGCGTAATGGCAACGTTCAGCCTATTCTCTCCGCCAACGGTATTAAGGCTTCCAAACTGCATGGACATCCTTGTCTTTTTTCCGGGAGCATAGCCGATTGAAAATATGATGATGTCCTTCTCATCACCCTGAACGTTCTCTATGTTCTTTACGAAGAGAGTGGCTGGCAAGGAAGTACCCCTCCGAGCAGCTTCAGCGTCAAGAAGATCCATTACAAGCAATTGTTGTGGCGCATTGAAAGTAACTACTCCTATTTCCTTTTCCGGCTGGTGTTGCAGAATATCGAACACCTTACCCACAACGGTGCTCGCTTCCATCACATTCGTATGGCTCTCCCAAATCCCATCAATTTTGCAGTACTCAATGGCTGGTGTTGCCTGATTCAGAATATCTCGATGAGGTAACAGTTGAAGGCGGCCGCCATAGAAATATTCATTTGAGAAATCAATCAGCTCAATAGTCTGGCTTCGATAATGCCCCTGAAGATGGACCGATGGCAAATATCGTTTTACCAGTTCCAACAAGGACTCGACTTCCGCATCGGGATCTTCGGTCTCCTCGTCCCAACGGGCCTTATACAACTCGCTTGGTCGCAATTGCTTATCATCACCGGCTACAAAGATTTGTTTCCCTCTGTACATGGATGGTATGCCGCGTTCTGAAAAGCATTGCGATGCCTCATCAAAAATTACTAAATCAAACATCTCTTGCATGGGAAAAATTGCCGAGACAGATTCCGGCGAAGCGAGCCAGCATGGCATCAGCTGAAATAATTCATGGCTAAACTCAGAGATCAGTTTTCTCAGCGGCCAAAGTTTTTTCTTCTTAGTTACCTGATGATGCAGGTCGCGGTATGTCACCAGGTTGTTCAGCCTATTGTATTCCAGTCTTTCATAAACATATTCTCTTACTTTAACCAGTAGAATTTGCCTGCATAGGGTTTGCTTGTCCGACACAAGCAACTGAAGCTCGTTTTGCAACGACTCCATTTTTAATGAGGAAACAGCGCGGAGGATTGGATATTTTGTCTCGATATGATCAATCCATGTAAGCCGGAGTGTATTCTGTAAAAGATCTTCCATCTTATCTGCATCCCACTCCCCAAGATGATCAAACAGCTTTGTGATAACTTCCTTTTCTTCGAAAGTAACCTGTTCCCTCAGTTTGTCGTATTCTGCAAGATTTTCGAAATCGCGCTTTAGCGTCTTGATAAACTCCTTTTCGAGGGTTGGATCAAAAATCAACTGACTGATTTGATAACGCGTCAGGTATCGCAGCCACTCCTCTTTTTTCGCTGGTATATCGTTGACAATAAACAGCAGCCTTTTCATCAGTGTGATAAACTGTTGACGTGTGTATTGCGGCAACTTAATGGCATCTCGTACTTCTCGCAGTGTGTTAAAGATCAGTTTCGCGCGCGTTGCAAGCTTCTGTTTATCAAACCAAACTCTCAAAGTATCTTTTTGATAATCTGTGGGAACATTTGCAAGCCACATCTTCTTTTTTAGGGAAGTAAGGTGGTGTTCCAGATTCAACCTGCTGTCTATGCGCTCCTCGAGTATATTAAGGCCTTCTTTGTTATAAGACAATGAATTGGCAACCAATACCCTTTTGACCATTATTTTCTCTTTCGAAAATAATTCCCACATGATCCAGCGGAAGAGGTTAGTTCTCGCGTCCATACGGTGCTGAAGGGCTTCCTGAAAAACTCCAAGTTGATGGTTCTGGATGGTTACTTCCGGATTTTCTCCTTCGAAACAATTCATCGCCATTCTTTCTACATTGGAGAGCCAAAGGAGACTTGTCTCATCATCATTCTCGTCCCACATGGCCTGGAAATAGCGGAAGGTTTCATCATCTTTAAGCACACTGATCATTCCAAGAATGTCTGCTTCTTTCAGCGAAAGTGCTTCGCAGTCTTGCAGATTTAGCCTGATACCTAATTCCTTTTCTATGGCTGATGCAATCTTTTGCTGGTATTTTGGAATATATGCCAGGATCTTTTCTATTTCTTTTTCGTCTGTAGGCTGGAAAGTCGCAAAGGACTTTCGTTCACGCCACACATAATCCTGGCCTTCATATCTGGATGCATACTGAATGTAGGTTCGTTGTTTCCTCAGAAAATCGTCAATGGTAGGGAACGTGAAATATTGGTACAGCTGCCGAATATTGATCGAGGGTTTTTCAAGGTCGGAGGTTAAATAAAGTTCTTTAACGGATAGCCCACATTCCCGATCATCAAACAGAATTTCTTTAAATTCCTGGAGCTCTTCCGAAATCTGATCGATTCGACGGGATACCTGATAAAATTTTCGTTCCGCTTGGATAACGTCAACGCTACGGTTAAGCGCGCGAAATTCTTCCACGTGCTCAATCTGCGAAGCTATCTTTGAGTATATTTCCTTCCGGTCATCCCGAAAATCGTGAACGAGACCAAGAAAGTCACCGAGACCGATGTTTAGTAATCGTTCGTAAACCACATCAAGCGCTGCCCGCTTCTGGCAAACCAGTAAGGCTTTCTTACCGTTCGCCATCGCATCGGACAACAGGTTGCAAATTAGCTGCGATTTTCCAGTGCCCGGCGGACCTTGTACAACTATCGAGTTGCCATTCTTAATAGCTTTAATTGCATTTTCCTGGTAGGCATCGAGTTGAAAAGGTGCAAATATTTTTTCTTCCTTTATATGGTTGCTGTTTAACAACCGTTCAGACTGATCGCCATTTTTGTTCTTAGTATGAAAGAAATCTTCAAGATCCGTGAACGCCTCATTTTCGATGAGGTTGAGGTAATCGGGTACCAGCTGCGAACCGGCCTGAGGAAAAATTCCTAATACAGCTTCCGGAAAAAGTTTAAGCTCTCCGATGCGATGTTTCTTTTCAAACGACTCCTTCTTGAATTCCTGGAAAGGGATAAGGTCATCTCCGAAATTCTCAGTATTAAAGTTTAATTCGATCTTTCCCTCCAGCAACTGATAGAGTTCCGTGCGGAAGGAAATGCTGTCCTTCTCAAAATCCTCGAAATTCGTTTCCAACAGGTCATCTTCCAGCTTCACTTTATTATAAAAAGCAAATGCGAGCAGAAAAGATTTGTTAAAGGTAATACCGGCATCCTCCCTTGGCTGCAATACCCAATGATTACCTTCCTGAATGAGCGACACGGGAAAAAATAGCAACGGGGATCTTGTGGGGGTTCCGTCTAAAAATTTACCTCTCACGAACGGCCACCCTACATGCAAGTCATTTGAACCACGTTCTTCAAAAATAAACCGATCGATTCGTTGTAGCTTTTTTAGCCTTCCGCTTTGTTCGTTACTCGCTTCCATCCGGCTATCGACCACGGGGCATAGCTGCTTTTGCCTGCCTTGAATCAAGGCAGAAATTATTTCAAAAGATTTTTCGCCATTTAGAAAGCTTAAGTTGTGGAGATCTATCAATTGCTCTGCATGGAGCCGCAGTAATAGCAACGACCGGTTATTCCCTGATAGATTCGTGAGCCTTCGCAAATAAGTTTGCAAAATGCTTTTTGCTGAGTCTGCCATTTGGTTTATAAGGTAGTAGAAAATCTTTCAGTGGCAAATTGCTGTATCAATTGGAATTTTTCTTCACCTCCATATAATGTAAAATTCTCTGAAAGCTTTTTTCGTCCATGTTAAACACGTTGCGAATATCTTCGACGGCTTTGAAATCACCATGCTGAAATCGATAAGCGACGACGGCCTTTGCCATTTTATTGAAGTATGGGTGAGCTAACAAGTCTTTTTCCGTGGCTCGATTGATGTCGAGTTTCACAGGCGCAAATTCCTTTTCAATAAAGGAAGCTTCCATCAACCGATTGATGACCAGAGAGTCCAAACCATATACATCCTTCAACTGATCTGTTGAAACAAAGCCGCCCAGAATATCCCTGTACTTGAGAATTCTAATAGACAACTTTTCGCCTATACCCTTTATTGTTTTTAACGCCGAGGTATCAGCCT
>CAMLER010000044.1 GCA_946478915.1 uncultured Chryseolinea sp. | reverse complement strand
TAATGGTGAGGCATACCAATAGCCCCGAAATAATGGACTTCATACAACTGGTTTAAGGTTTAGTAAATAAAAGTTATAAAAAAATGGTGCAACTTTATCGGTGTTGTAAGATTATGGTAACCTTACATACTTAAATTGTTTCCCCTTGGCGAAAACGAAAACATCCTTTTTTTGTCAGTCTTGCGGCTATGAATCGGCTAAGTGGCTTGGAAAATGTCCTTCGTGTGGATCCTGGAATACTTTTGCTGAGGAAATTCTTTCTAAGGAAGAGAATAACAAAACCGAATGGAGGCAGGATTCTGGTCGTGCAAGAACTGTAAAAGCCAAAATTCTCAATGAAATTCAGGCAGTTGATGATGTAAGGTTTTCCCTAAAAGATGCAGAGTTGAACCGCGTGCTGGGTGGGGGAATAGTTCCTGGCTCATTGGTACTCGTTGGTGGTGAACCGGGCATCGGCAAATCGACTTTGTTGTTGCAAGTAGGGCTCCAGTTAAATGAAGTGAAAATTCTTTATGTGTCAGGAGAGGAGAGCGAACAGCAAATCAAAATGAGAGCGGAGCGCCTGGGCATGGCTTCTGAAAACTTTTACATTTTAACTGAAACAAATACTAAGAATATCTTCTTGGCAGTTGAGGAGGTTCAGCCGAATATTGTGGTCATTGATTCAATACAAACACTGCAGTCAGCACAAATGGATTCATCCCCGGGAAGCATTGGGCAGGTCCGACAATGTGCTGGCGAACTGATGAAATTTGCAAAGGAAACAGACACACCTGTTTTTCTGATTGGGCACATTACTAAGGATGGATTATTGGCAGGACCCAAGGTGCTTGAACATATGGTGGATACTGTCTTACAATTTGAGGGTGACCGGCATTTGTCTTATCGCATACTCCGCACAACGAAAAATCGCTTCGGATCAACTTCCGAAATAGGAATCTATGAAATGATGGGAACAGGATTACGGGAAGTTTCCAATCCGTCAGAGATCCTTATCTCCCAAAAAGACTCTTCTTTGAGTGGCGTTACGATCGGCACCACACTGGAGGGGAACAGACCATTGCTGATAGAAATTCAGTCGCTCGTCAGTCCGGCTTCGTTCGGTACACCACAACGTACACCAACAGGGTTTGATCACAAAAGGTTAAACATGTTGTTGGCTGTGCTGGAGAAAAGGTGTGGTTTCAGAATGGGCTCGCAAGATGTCTTCCTTAATATCGCAGGAGGTATACGCGTCGAGGATCCG
Organism: uncultured Chryseolinea sp.; assembly: GCA_946478915.1. The sequence continues at coordinate 13,361 of CAMLER010000044.1, read as the reverse complement.
GCAATTGATCTTGCTGCGTGTATTTCTATTATTTCTTCCATGGAGGAGATACCAGTCTCCGATAAGATTTGTTTTGCTGCGGAGGTTGGACTTGGAGGTGAACTTCGGGCTGTAAATAAGATTGAGCTTCGCATCTCGGAAGCTGAAAAACTTGGATTTAAAGAAATTTATATTTCCAAGTATAATTCAAAGGCGGTAGACTTTCAGAAGTTTAAAATTGAAATAAAGTCATTTGGACAATTGAACGAAGTGTTTCAGGATTTATTCGGGTAACAGGAATTATTATGCAGGATTTTTTTACGGAGACATTTGGTATTTCAGAGGGTGTGTACAGTTATGTGCTCTTGCCTTTGTTGATTTTCATTGCGAGGATCGGAGATGTTTCCATTAATACCATACGTATTATTTATGTGCTTGGCGGAAGACGGTTTACAGCGACGCTTCTGGGGTTCTTTGAATCTTTCATTTGGTTGATGGCAATTAGCCAGATCTTTAACCACCTGGATAATTGGATATGTTATGTCGCCTATCCGGCGGGTTTTGCGTCTGGAATATTTGTCGGAATGATAATCGAAGAAAGAATAGCATACGGAAAAGTTATTGTGAGGATTATTACGAGAAAAGAAATATCAAGCCTGATCCAGTATTTGAATGCACAACAGTTTCGCTATACGCACGTCAATGCGGAAGGTCCCGACGGGCATCAGAACCTGGTCTTTACGGTGCTGGAACGTGAAAATCTGGATAACCTTTTATTTAAATTAAAACAGATCCTTCCCACAGCATTCTATACGGTAGAAAGAGTTAACAGGGCGGCCGAGGTCGGGACTGTTGCTGAGCAATCGACCCGCTGGGATATTTTGTCGTGGCTTAGAGGGATCCGGAGGGAATGACCTTCAGGCTTCCTCCATCATCTTTAATATATCATCAACGTATTCGCGAGAGTTGGCGAGCCGTGGTACTTTATTCTGGCCGCCAAGTTTCCCTCGTTTCTTCATCCAATTATAGAATGTACCCTCACCTGCGCTATGCACCTTTGGCTCGATGAGAGCGAGATCCTGGGCGCGTTTAGCATCATAGTCGGAATTGATTTCGCGCAACGTCTCATCTAAGATTCTTGCGAACTCAGATTCATCTGCGGGAGGGACTTTGAATTCAATAATCCATTCGTGCCTTCCTTTTTTTCCTTCTTTGAGATAGACCGGAGCGGCCGTGAAATTGTCAATAACAGCACCTGTTATTTCACAGGCGCGAGTGACAGCGGCCTCCGCATTTTCAACAATAATTTCTTCTCCGAATGCATTCATGAAGTGTTTAGTGCGCCCGGATATTTTTATCCGATACGGGTACTTCGATGTAAACTTGACCGTGTCGCCGATATTATATCTCCATAGGCCCGAGTTTGTACTAATAACCATAGCGTAGTTGGTTTCCAGCTGAATTTCGCTTAATGGAATGGCGCGGGGATTTTCTTTGTCCAGCTCATCCATGGGAATGAATTCATAGTAAATTCCATAGTCAAGCATCAAAAGCAATTCTTCTGAATTCGTTTGATCCTGTATTCCAAAGAATCCTTCGCTTGCGTTATATGTTTCCCAGTAATGCATTCTATCGGAAGGGATGATAGACTTAAAAAGACTTCGATAAGGTGCGAATGCAACGGCGCCGTGAAAGAATGCCTCCAGGTTTGGCCAAACCTCCAGAATGTTTTTCTTCCCAGCCATATCGGTGACACGCTGAATCAGCAATACAGTCCATGTTGGCACCCCGGCGATATTGGTAACATTTTCCTTGATGGTTTCGCGTGCCAGTTTTTCAATTTTCTCTTCCCAGTTGCCCATCAAAGCGGTTTCCAAGCTGGGAGTCCGAATGAATTGCGCCCAGGGCGGAAGATTCTGCATAATTACTGCTGAGACATCGCCGTAATACGAGGAAGCAGAAGGATCAAGCTCGTTGATCTGATGGCTTCCGCCTACGGCGAGTCCCTTGCCATCGAAGAGCTTTGTGTCAGGAAAATTGTTGACATAAATGGAAAGCAGATCCTTACCACCTTTGAAGTGGCAGTCGTCTAATGCCTCCTGGGACACGGGAATGAATTTGCTACGCGCGTTCGTCGTTCCGGAAGACTTCGAGAACCATTTAATTTCGGAAGGCCAGAGGATATTCTGTTCTCCCTTCATCAGCCTGTCTATGTACGGAAACGTTTTTTCATAGGTGTGAATTGGAATACGCTCCCTGAAGGTTTCGTAGGTATGAATGGATGAAAAATCGTAATGACTTCCAAATTCTGTATGGCGCGCGGTCTGGATAAGTTTCTTGAATAACTCTTCCTGCACTTCATGGGGATATTTTATGAACAATTCAATTTGATGTATGCGTTTTTGCATAACCCAAGTCAAAATTGAATTGATCAGTCCCATAACAAATTAGAATAACTTCAAAAATAACAAAGTTGTTACTATGTTAGGGTAGGGCTGAAAAGAAAAATGGTTATTCGATGGATTCGGACGGATCAGTCCAATTGTCATTCTGTTGCACAACTTTGGCTCGTCGCAATTCAAAATTCTGGCCCAGGTACACCTTTCGAACCTGTGGATCGCTTGCGAGCTCTTCCGCAGTTCCCGCCTTAAACAGTTTGCCATCCACCATCAGGTAAGCGCGATCGGTTATGGACAAGGTTTCATCCACGTTATGATCAGTAATCAGAATGCCGATATTCTTTTGCTTAAGCCTCGCAACAATACTCTGAATTTCCTCTACTGCGATGGGATCTACTCCGGCAAACGGTTCATCCAACAAAACAAAGCTGGGATCCACTGCAAGCGCCCGTGCTATTTCTGTTCGTCGTCGTTCACCCCCTGAAAGTGACATTCCGATGTTCTTTCGGACTTTCTGAAGGCTAAATTCTTCGATGAGAAAATCCACTTTTTCCTTCCTTTGCTGCTTTGTGTAGGACCGCAACTCCAGGACGGACAGGAGGTTTTCTTCTACGGTCAGCTTCCGAAACACGGATGCTTCCTGTGCAAGATAACCAAGTCCCTTGCGTGCGCGCTGATACATCGGGAGTGGTGTGATCTCTTCATCATCCAAAAAAATCCTTCCTTCGTTTGGCTTGATCAGACCGACGATCATATAGAACGATGTTGTCTTGCCCGCACCATTAGGCCCCAAAAGGCCTACGATTTCACCCTGACGAACCTCAACCGATACATCATTGACCACTGTTCGGGTCTTGTATTTCTTCATGAGGTGTTCAGCGCGTAAAACCATTATTGAAATTTGATATCCTTAATTCGCAGTTGAATACTAGTGTATCCGTTAAACGTATTTTCTTCAATAGTGAAGGCCATTTTGAAAATGTCTCCCGCGGCCAGTCGATCGTAGTGCTCAGCCATGTCAAATCCAATAACCTGAAATACATTTTCATTGTTAGATTGTTTCGCCAAAAATCGAACGTGCCTATCCTTGAAAGATGACAGTGAATTAAAGGCGTAAACATTGCGTGCTACAAATAACGGCCTGGGATTTTCAGGTCCAAAAGGCGACATCTGTTTTAAGATGTTGAGAAATTTTGATGTAATAGAATCGAAATCGATAGGCATGTCAATTTCAATGACGGGAGTCAGCATGGCTTCCGTAATCGTGGAGGATACGACCTGCTCGAACTTTTGTTGGAACAGCTCAAGATTGTTTGCATCCAAAGTCAGACCTGCTGCATATTTGTGGCCACCAAACTTTTCCAATAGGTCGCTGCATTCAAGGATTGCATTGTAAACATCAAAACCTGAAACGCTGCGAGCAGATCCGGTTATCTTGTTGTTTGATTCGGTTAGTATAACGGTCGGCCTATAATATTTCTCAACGCAACGTGCGGCTACTATCCCAATAACTCCTTTGTGCCAGGTGTTCTTAAAAAGCACAGTGGATTTTGCGGATCTCAAAACATCATTGCTCTCTATCATGGAAAGCGCTTCGCCTGTTATGTCCGAGTCGAATTGTTTTCTGATCTCATTTTTCAGATTAAGGCGTTCAGCCAGGTCGTTGGCTTCGCTTTCCGACTTGGCCACCAGCAACTGCACAGCGGCCCGCGCATGAGCTACCCGCCCGGCGGCATTAATTCGCGGGCCCAGTGAAAAGACAATACCCGATACGTCAAGGCTACCCTTTATCCCGGCAATATCTTTCAACGCCTTTAGTCCGGGTGATGGATTTTCATTCAATTTTTTTAAACCAAAATAAGTCAACACTCTGTTCTCCCCGGTGATGGGGACAATATCAGACGCAATACTGACAGCAACGAGATCGAGGTATTCGTAGAGTTCTCTCTCGTCCCGATATTTTTGTGCGTAAGCTTGCATGAACTTAAAGCCCAAACCACATCCGCTCAGTTCGTGATATGGATATTCACAATTGTCCTGTTTCGGATCGAGTACAGCCACAGCGTTGGGTATTGCGTCATCGGGTAAGTGATGATCACAAATGATAAAATCGATACCTTTCAACCGGGCGATCTCTACAAGTTCAGACGATTTAATGCCGCAGTCAAGGGCAATGATAAGTGTGAATCCATTCTGTTCAGCATATTCGATACCTGCTAACGATACGCCATATCCTTCCGCATAACGATCAGGAACATATATCTCTCCGTTGTGGTAGAACTTACTTAGGTAACTGTAAACCAGTGCAACAGAAGTAGTGCCATCTACGTCGTAGTCACCATAGATAAGAATTTTTTCATTGGAGTCAATTGCTTTTCGGAGGCGTATTACGGCGCGCTCCATGCCTTTCATGAGAAAGGGGTTGTGAAGATGCTGAAGTGAAGGTCGGAAATAGTCCTTAGCGGTTTCAAACTCGGAAATCCCCCGCTGAACGAGAATACTGGCCAACGTTGCATTGATGTTGATGGCAAGACACAGCGCTTCCACCTGCTTTTCGGGAGGCTGCTCTTTCAGGATCCATCTCTTGTTCATTGCTAGTTAGATTCAAACTTTAAACTTCCGTCCACTCCGGTAATTCCACTTTTGCCTTCAGCGCCCGGTTCACCATTCTTGCCGTTTTTGCCTCGCGGTCCTAGACCTGCACCACCATGATATCCGGCCCTGCCTCCTTCTCCAGGGTATCCTCCTCTGGTTTTCACCAGGATCTTAGTTCCAATCATATCAACAACGGCTTGATTATTTGGACTGGAGATCACCAGGTTTCCACCATGGGCTCCATTTCCTCCAGGTGCTCCGGGTCCGCCATTTGCTCCATTCCCACCGTTGCAATGTAAGGTTCCAGGACTTCCGCCGCCGCCTGCTCCGCCTGGTCCACCCTGACCTCCATCACCTCCTGAAACATCAATTATCCAGGGTCCCCGTACAGATACATTATTCACATATAAAAAAAGATTGATACCTGGCCGGCCATCAAGTCCACGAGAACCTGGACCTCCTGGCAATCCATCACGACAGGGTGAATTATAGGACAAACCATTTCGCCCTTGTCGACCTGCTTTCCCGGGAAGTCCTTTTCCATCGATGACGCAATAGCTCCCGATGATAGCAACTTTTGTTCTGATAAAATTGTCTGGTTTTAATTTATTTAAAACGAGGCGTGAAGAATCCATCATAATTAAGGTATCGGCAACTAAAATATCTGTTTCTGACAACGTGTAAGCCTCATTCGATTTGATGACCAATTTGCTTACCCTAACTTGACCCAATAATGAGTTGGATAAAAATAAGAGATATAACAGGACTTTAAAATTGGTCATTCAATAAAAATACCTAGTATTCATTCTTACGAAAATAAGTTTTTATACACAACGAGCGTGCCATATATAAACAAATAAAGCAGATGCCATAGCAACTGCTTTACGAGCACAGTATTGTATCAGGGAAACAATTATTTCGAACTGGCCGAAGGTTTGTCGGAAACAACGCCCTCTAACACATCTTTTATTTCAACGCGTTGTCCATCTTGATAAGGGACAATCCAGGCATCCTTCACTCCCATCTCTCTCATATATTTTTTGAAGGTATCAGCTTCCCAATAATCGCGGAATACGCCGATTGTCAACTTCTGTGGTTCATTGTCTTTTGCTTCACCGCCGAAATTGGGATTGTTTTCGAAATACTTCGCAAGATTTTTATTTTTAAATGCACCTATCTGAACTTTGAAAACAACACCCTTTGAAAAGTCCATAGAGGAAGCCGGGTTTTCTTTCAATGAGGTTAATTCAGCATTAGCGGCTGTTAGTTGACCGCGTAATTGTGAAAGCTGATCTTCCAATGAAGCAATTTTTGAATCCTTTTCACTAATCGATGACTGCATCTGACTTACCTTTTGATTAAGTGATGTTACTGTAGCGTCAGCAGTTTGCTTGTCATCAGTAAGTTGTTTTAGGTTGGCAGGATTCTTCGCGTACTCTTTCGCTTTTTTCTTCCATTCCTTTTTTTCCTTCTTGGAAAGTTGAGCAAAACTTTGCGTTGAGGCAGCGATTAGCACAAGGCAGAAGAAGACTATGATACTCTTTTTCATTCTGTTAGGTTAAAAAATTTAAACTAAAGGTACAAATTTTATCAATATGCTCAACTAGTCTAAATTGCCCACCATTTTCTCAGGTCGAACCCACTGATCGAATTGTTCGCCAGTCACCAATCCAAGTTCTATTGCTACTTCACGCAAGGTTTTGTTTTCTTTATGAGCAGTTTTTGCAATTTTGGCAGCCTTCTCATAACCGATATGTGTGTTTAGGGCGGTTACCAACATCAGGGAATTTTCAAGGTGTTTCTTAATAACGTCGTAATTGGGCTCTATCCCAACAGCACATCTGTCGTTAAACGACACGCAAGCGTCGCCGAGTAGTCGCGCAGATTGAAGGACATTTGCCGCGATAAGCGGTTTGAATACGTTAAGTTCAAAGTGACCTGTTGCACCACCGATGGAAACAGCAACGTCATTTCCCATAACCTGCGCACATACCATTGTCAGAGCCTCTGGCTGAGTTGGATTTACCTTGCCGGGCATGATCGAAGATCCCGGCTCGTTGTCTGGAATAACGATTTCTCCGATACCACAACGTGGCCCGGAACTGAGCATACGAATATCGTTTGCAACTTTCATGAGTGAAACAGCGGTGCGCTTTAATGCTCCCGAAAGTTCTACCATTGCATCATGAGCAGCTAGCGCTTCGAATTTGTTGGGCGCAGTTACGAAAGGCAACCCAGTTAGTGTTGCAATTTTTCTGGCAACGACAACATCATAATCCTTTGGTGCATTAAGACCAGTTCCAACGGCAGTTCCACCCAATGCTAATTCCTTGACAACCTCCAAAGCATTTTTAATCGCTCGCATACTCTGATCCAGTTGTTGAACAAATCCGGAGAATGCCTGGCCAAGGGTAAGTGGAGTTGCATCCATGAAGTGGGTTCTTCCTGTCTTCACGATATTCTTAAACGAATTGGATTTCTGCGCTAATGTGTCGCGCAGTTTTTGAATTCCGGGTAACGTAATTTCAATTACCTGTTTGTATGCTGCGATGTGCATTGCAGTCGGGAACGTATCATTTGACGATTGTGATTTGTTAACATCGTCGTTGGGGTGAAGGACCTTTTTTTCATCATCGAGTTTGCCGCCCTGAAGAACGTGAGCTCTATAGGCAATAACCTCATTGACATTCATATTGCTTTGGGTGCCGGATCCGGTTTGCCATATCACCAACGGAAACTCATCATCAAGCTTGCCAGCAAGAATTTCATCGCATGCCTGCTCAATTAAGTTCTTCTTTTCGTCGGTAAGAACGCCAAGTTCATGGTTTGCCTGGGCTGCCGCTTTCTTCAAATATGCAAAAGCGTATATAATTTCTTTCGGCATACTTGCTTCTGCACCTATCTTGAAATTGTTGCGCGACCTCTCCGTTTGTGCGCCCCAATATTTCGTGGAAGGTACTTTGACTTCTCCCATGGTATCTTTCTCAATGCGGTAACTCATATATTTTAAAATTTTGGCATAAAAATAGGAAACGATAGATGAACGGTAGTAAAATTGAGTGATGTTTACCGTAAAAATAAATTAGTGGCCACATGATTTGGCCCAGCAGTATTTTAGTACGAATATGGAGGTGGTAAAAGCACTACGCAACAAGAAAGCTGACAAACTTTATTTTGTAGCTATAGTCCCACCATCTCCTATTTACGAGGACGCATTTGAACAAAAAGCTTATTTCAAAACTAAATATAACAGCAAGGCTTCTCTTAATTCTCCTCCGCACATCACACTTCACATGCCATTTAAGTGGAAGGAAAGTGGCGAATGCGACTTAGAAACCCAAATGCAGAATTTTGTACGAGGCAGAGAACCGATCACTATCCATTTAAAAGATTTTTCGTCGTTTCCGCCTAAAGTAATTTTCATCAACGTTGAAATAAGTGCAGAGCTAAAGGCACTTCAAAAAGATCTTGAACGTCATTTCAAAAAAGAGCTAAACCTGTTCAATGCAAAATATAAGGACTTACCTTTTCACCCTCACTTGACACTTGCCTTCCGTGATTTGAAGAAGCCGAATTACCAGAAGGCATGGGAAGAATTCGTGGGGAAAAGTTATGAGGCAACATTTGTGGCCGATAAAATCGCGTTGTTAAAACATTCTGGTAGCGTATGGGAGGTTTTCCGAGAGTTCGAACTGCGATAATTAAATCCCTGGTACTTTTTCCAATACTGGCAGGCACTACAAATTAGGGATTAAAAAATGACTATTTGACGAACTGGAGTCCCCCGGTATGGATTGCGAGTATGGTAGAGCCACGTTCAAAAAAACTTCTCTTCATCAAATCATAAATTCCGGCCATCATTTTTCCAGTATAAGTTTTTTCAAGTGGCAAAGCGTGATGAGAATTGAATTCATTGAGGAACCGGTTTAGTTCTTCATTACTTTTTGCATAACCTCCGAAATGATAGTCAAACATCAAATGCCAATTTGTATTTTCCTTTCTTACCGAAATCAAATTTGTTATGTCGGCAACAAGGAATTCAGCACCTTTTAGAACAGGGAACCCAATAATCTTTTTTGTAGAAGGTAAGCCCTCTACCAGACCTGCTAAAGTTCCTCCTGTACCTACAGCACAACAAACGTAATCGAAAGGCTCCGGCAAAGATTCTGCAAATTCCTTCACACCTTTCACCGCCAGTGGATTGCTCCCTCCTTCCGGTATCAAATAATAGTTGTGAAATTTTTTGAGATGGTCATCTTCCGAAGATTTTGTACGGTAGGCGCTCCGTGGCAAGTAGTACAATTGCATGTTGTTGTTTTGTGCGAACGCAAGGACAGGGTTAAGCGGCAGGTTCTCCTCCCCTCTAATGAACCCGACGCTCTTCAAACCAAGTTCATGTGCCGCAGCAGCCGTTGCACAAATATGATTGGAGAAAGCTCCTCCATACGTTACCAATGTTGATGCATTAAGAGCGAAAGCTTCCGCCAAATTGTATTTGAGCTTCCACCATTTGTTTCCCGAAACCCATTGATGATTCAAATCTTCCCTTTTTATCAATAGACGCACCCCGGCCAATTTTGTATAATCGTCCTGGATCTCCTCAAAATGAGTAGGGTTGTATTTGAGTATCATTTTGAGGTGCAAATAATAAATTTTATAGGAAAAGGTTGCCACTCAATCTGCCAAGTACTAATATTGTTAGTATAATAACTAAAATAATTAGGCAAAATGGCAGAGGAGGAGGACTATTTTAAAGGCAGGGGGGCCCAAATAAAGACTAACAACAAGTTTCTGAAGGCGGAATATGTCGCTGAGCATATTGAAGGCCTTGATGAGCCTTTGCTGTCGGCGCCGACAACGCAGATATTTTATGAAAATGCCCGCAAAGTTGTAAATAAGGTAGAGAGCCCTGATTTACAGGGGATGTTTTCTTTAAATCCATACCAGGGATGCGAACACGGTTGCATTTACTGTTATGCGAGAAACACGCATGAATACTGGGGGTTTAGTGCCGGGCTGGATTTCGAGAGCAAGATTATTGTGAAAGAAAATGCCCCGCAATTGCTGGAAAAATTTCTGATCCATCCGGAATGGCATGCAACTCCCATCATGTTGTCAGGTAACACAGACTGCTATCAACCCCTAGAGAGGAAACTTGAAATTACACGAAAGTTGCTAATGATATTTTCGAAGTATAGGCATCCCGTTGGTATCATTTCAAAGAACAGTCTTGTGACCCGAGACATAGACATTCTCTCAGATCTTGCAAAGGATAAGCTCGTGCAGGTTCATATTTCAATCACAACCCTGAGCGAAGATTTAAGGCGTGCCATGGAGCCGCGCACGGCAAGTGCGAAAAAGAGATTGCTCACCGTTGAAGCGCTAGCAAAGGCAGGGATACCGGTAGGAATTATGAACGCTCCCATTATCCCAGGCTTGAATCATCATGAGATTCCTGCGATCATGAAGGCTGCGTCCGAGCATGGCGCAATGGGTGCAGGCATGACCATGGTTAGATTGAACGGTTCGATCGGCAAGATCTTCGAAGACTGGCTCAGAAAAAATTTTCCTGATCGATTTGAGAAGGTATGGAACCAGATATGCGCGGTTCATGGCGGCAATGTGAATGATTCCGTGTTTGGTCGTCGGATGACAGGTGAGGGCAATTATGCAGAGGTGGTTCAACAGCTGTTCAGATCCGCGAAAAGAAAATATTTTGAAGGTCGTTCAATGCCTTCGATGGATCTCACAAAATTCAGGAAAGGTGGTAATTTGAATTTGTTCTGAAGACAAGCTGCCGCCAAGGCTGCATATAGCCTTGGCGTTAGGGTTGCCTGGGTTCGGTGTCAGGCCAAATACCTATGCGGACCGCGACGAAAAGTGCTTATAGAAAGCGACGATCGTTTCGATGCCCAACAGAAAATTCTTTACGCCAAAATGTTCGTTGGGAGAATGAATCGCATCAGTGTCAAATCCGAATCCCATCAAAACCGTATCAATACCGAGTTCTTTTTTAAATAAAGCGACTATGGGAATACTGCCACCATCGCGCATGGGTATGGGCGTTTTTCCAAAGACTTCTTCGAAAGCTTTGCTGGATGCTTTGTATGCGACTGAGTCGGTCGAGGTCACTGCGGCTTCGCCTCCGTGAAGGGGGTTAACTTTTACGGAGACGTATGCAGGAGCAATCGATGTGAAATGCCTGGTAAATAATTCGGTTATTTCGGCGCTTACCTGGCCGGGAACCAACCGCATCGAAATTTTAGCGAATGCTTTCGCGGGCAACACTGTCTTAGCACCTTCGCCGGTATATCCGCCCCAGATCCCGTTAACATCCAGCGTAGGTCTGGTTCCGGTTCTTTCGAGCGTAGTGTATCCTTCTTCCCCCTTGATTTCGTTGATGCTGAGTTCATTTTTATAAGCATTCAGGTCGAATGGAGCCTTGTTCAATTCTTTGCGCTCGGATGCACTAAGTTCAAGAACGTTATCGTAAAATCCCGGAACAGTGATACGTCCTTTTTCATCATGCAGCGATGCAATCATTGAACATAATACATTGATGGGGTTTGCAACTGCCCCGCCGTATACTCCTGAATGAAGGTCACGTCCAGGCCCGGTAACTTCCACTTCAACGTAGCTAAGTCCTCGCAGACCGATTGTAATAGACGGATGTTCAAGGGAAATCATCGCTGTGTCGGAAATCAAAATTACATCTGCGCTGAGTTTCGCTTTATTGGCGGCAACAAAAGTTCCAAGATTATCAGACCCAATTTCTTCCTCACCTTCAACCATGAACTTAATATTACAGCGAAGCAGATCGAGTTTGTTCATGATCTCAAAAGCTTTGATGTGCATGTACGCCTGGCCCTTATCATCGCACGCACCTCGCGCATATATTTTATCATCTTTGATTACGGGCTCAAACGGCGGGGAATCCCAAAGATTAAGGGGATCAGGAGGCTGAACATCATAATGGCCGTATACCAACACCGTTGGTAACGCAGGGTCTATAATCTTTTCAGCATAAACAATAGGGTTGCCCGACGTTTCGCATAATTCAATTTTTTCTGCGCCGGCTTCAGCAAGTCTGTCCTTCAGATATTCCGCAGCTCTTCTGATATCGGATTTCTGGTTGCTATTGGCGCTTATTGAAGGAATTCTTAGCCAGTCGAAAAGCTCAGCCAGGAAACGATCTTTATTCTTGGAAATATAATCTTTGGTCATGTCAGCAAAATCACCCCTTGGGAAGCGATTATTTAGGTTAATGAGTTGGCGATAAGTTAAGTGAATCTCGGAGATATTGAAATTGATTTTTGTTTTTGGTCCAGTAATCGGTGACAAGCGTTTTGTCGAGCGTTGCTATATTCTCCTGCATGATTTCGCGTTCCATAAATTGTTCTTTCCACCCAAGTATCTTATGTGGGAAACTTCGCTCAAATTGAATGGTTAAGGTGCGATTTTGTCCCGGAATAGAAAGCATATATGACAGCGAGTTACCGGACTGAGACAAAGTCCCTTCAGCACGTTCAATCTTAAGTTCCATGTGACTTAGTCGGGTAAACATAAGTCCCGGAATTAAATTGAAATTTCCGGTAGGCAGAGCGGTTGGTTCCAACCGGATGATATTCCAGATCTCGTCTTCAAGCAACGTTCGTCGCAGGGAAAAATTTGCATCACCTTCCTGTTCGAAGTAGGAATATGAATTCACATTGAATTTATCGCTGCTGAGGTTCAATTGTGTGAACACGTGTCCGCACCATTCCTGAACGGACATCGAGGCCTTCATGGTGTTAGGATACTCTTCGCGATCAACAGGCGTAAAAACCGATGCCATCATCGAATATGGATAAATACCCGTGGTGAAATTTTTTGTAAAATTTAGTTTAAGAACATTGACCTTGCCATTCGCGTCACCCGATTGATCGTCGAGCTTTACATGCTTCGCCTTTGAAAAATCTTCTGTAACAAAAATCAATACCGCGGAGCCTTCGCGGGGTTCTCCGTATCTTGATTGAGTTAAGCGGTAGGAATTTAGCTCCGCCTTGCCCCCATACCAATATTCTTTAAACTGATCTTGTTCATAGTTTTTCTCGCCGGAACTGTGCTGGCAGCCACCGGCGATAACAACCAGTAAGCAAAGATCTACTAGACACAATCTTCTCATAAAGTCAAGCCTTTAGAAAGACTTTTGTTCAGTAATGAATCAACGTTTCCACTCCAAAGTATTTATCATATGCATGATATCCTTCTTCATGTACTCTATAGCGGGCAACAATGAATCGTTGGCAACCTTTGTGTTAAAATATAAGGCTCCCCTCATAAAATTTTTTGTTGAATCAGTTACAGTGAATTGAAATTGGCTTGGGACCTCGCCCTCCAGTTCGGCGA
>CAMLER010000043.1 GCA_946478915.1 uncultured Chryseolinea sp. | reverse complement strand
CTTGCATGCCTTGCAAGAAGGCATTTCCATATTGAAGCGCTACGCTGAGTAAATTTCGTGCTCCCCGAATTGTTGTCGATGCCGGTTCCAACAAAAGCAAGCCGGCCGCATCTTTATCATCATACGTAAGTGCCGGAAATTTCCTTCCCATTTGATTTGGTTCGCCAACTTTTTCCCACACTGGTCTCACAATATTTACCATTTTCCAGTGTGCCACCCACTTACCGCTGGCTCCATCCCGCTGCTCCCGCTCTGCTCCTGCAACGGCCCTGGCCATACTGGCAGCCACACCAGCATCCGAACCGACAGGAATGTTTGGCTCCATGCCACCTTGCCACAATGCATAATTGCCATTTATATCTGGCGTATTGACAGCTCTCCGCACTCTGTCCTCATAATGGCGCATATAGCCATAGGTCATAGTAATACCTTCAATATTGGGGTTTATGAAATTTTTGTCCCAACTCATTGCATCTGAAACGCTGTTAATATAATCCCACCGGCCAGTATTAAACCCAACGAAGTGCTGGCCAAGCGCTGCCCGAATTTCCATTAGCTGGTACGTTGCTTCCAGTTGTTCGACCAAAACATACACTTTTATTTCGCTGCGCGTCATCGCCAGGTGATCCTCCAACACGTTTAACATATCGTTCCATAAGGCTGCTTCACCAGCAGTCTGAATCTTGGGCAGGTAGAGTACGATTGAAGAGCCAGCGCTTTTAAGGTTCTTGCCATTGTTTGTGACATATAAAGCGATATCAACTATCGAAGCAGCAACCTGGTGACCCGATGCTGTACGTATGTGACGATCGTCTAGGTGGAGTCCGCGGGCGCGGAATATTTTAGTCGTAAAGTCTAGTTGTGCCCTCCAGTCTCCAATGATTTCATGACCGAGAAATCCCTTTGCCCATTGGTTCATTTCCAGAGCTACCTTTTCGGCCGCTTTCATAAATACGGAATCTTTGGCAATTGCCAGCTTCAGGTTGCGCTGGTTGTCGAGCGACATTGTATTGACCTGTCCTAAAGCATCTTCGCCGTCGAACATCCAACCATCTGCACCGGAAAGTAACGCATAGGCTACATTCCTGATGCTTCTTTCTATTGGTGCATTGGGCTTCGCCGCCGGTCCGGTACCCTGTATCCACTGTCGTTGCAAATCGCGGGGAATGATCGAGCCTTCAAATTTGCCATCACGTGCATCTTTTACTTTAATCGTGGTTCGTGGGATGGTACTTTCTGCATCCAGAAAAGATATCCTTTGTTTTTTTTTCTGACGTTCGGCACGCAAGTTTAGTCGCAATGCCATCGCTTCCTTTATCTCCGCATTGAAGCGAACCAATTCTGAAAGGGTCGCTATAACTTCTTGTGTTAAGACGTCACTATATGTTTGATGGAGGTTGCCTCGTATTATAATTCTGGAATCCATGTATTGATTTTATAAATGAATATTTTACATATGTACAGGTCGCGTATCTGCCAAGAGTCATTTTTCTTATCGTTCCTCTTTATAGGTGATTATGCGGAATATCTTTAGGCCTGCTAGGATCTGTTAGTTGAATTTCGTCCTTGTTCTTTGTCAAAAGCACGATGGCTACTATAATCACCAACGCAACTGCTAATATTAACAGGTAGCTGAAGCCTGTGGAGACAGCTGTTTCTGTCAGGGCAACAGTTGCTGTCTTGGTATAATCGGGAATAATCCAGGGAATGGTATACGCCTGTAGCGCTGTGAGAATGCAAATTACAAACAGCATGATAAAGCTGTGTTTGACAGTAAACCGAAAGAGATCAGATTCCTTTCCCACCAGCCCAACGGCAGCTGCACCGATCGCGATGGATTGAGGCGATATCATTTTTCCAGTAACGCCTCCTGATGCGTTTGCACTTACAGTTACCACCGGGTCAACGCCCAGGGTATCCGCAGAAGTGGCCTGAAGCTTACAAAACAGCGCGTTCGATGAAGTGTCTGAGCCAGTGAGAAATACACCTAACCACCCAAGAATAGGGGAGAAGAAGGGAAAGAATGCGCCGGTCGCTGCAAGTGCCATAGCCATGGTGATCGACATGCCTGAGTTATTGGCAATAAACGCAAATCCAACAACTGCGGCAATGGTGATCACTGGGAATGCCAGCTGCTTTAGTGTGGCCCAATAAATCTTCAACGCTTGTCCGTATGTTATCCCTACCAATGGAATGAAAATCAATGCTGCGAACAGCAGTGCCGACCCAGGTGTAGAGAGGTAATTGAACTCAAATGGCTTGATGACAAGCGGTGATCCGTCGGCCTTCATAATAGAATTAGTTAAGCCGGGAAGTTCAAATTTTATAATTCCGATGGAGTTTAGTGCATCTTTCACCGGTTGTAGTCCCCAGGCAACAATGAACAAAGTCATTATAATAAACGGAGACCATGCCCTGAAAACCTGCGCCGCAGAGTACTTTAATCTACTGTCTATGGTTTGTTGAGGTTCTTCGTTAAAGCGCCATATGGAACTTGGTTTCCAGTAGCGTAGTAGAACTACCAGGCAAATAATTGAAGCAATGCCGGCGAGTACATCCGGAAGCATTGGCCCAAGGTAATTAGAAGCGAACCATTGGAAAAACGCGAAAGAAATTCCCGACACGATGATCGCTGGAAGCACTTCGACGCTTTTTTTCATTCCTGACATGAGATAAACCAGGTAGAAAGGTACAACGATAGACAGTAGGGGTAGAGTGCGGCCCACCATTTGGGAAATAGCCATCTCGGGTATATCGGATACTCTCGAAGCCATTATGATTGGTGTGCCAACAGATCCAAATGCAACGGGTGCGGTATTCGCGATCAGACAAAGACCTGCTGCATACAGGGGGTTGAAACCAAGACCGACGAGCATCGCAGCAGAAATTGCAACGGGGGCTCCGAATCCTGCAGCACCCTCCAGAAATGCGCCGAATGAAAATGCAATTAATAAAGCCTGAAGTCTCCGATCGGGTGTAATGGAAGCCATGAAGTTCTTGATAACCTCGAATTGCCCACTCTCTACCGTTACATTAAAAAGGAATACAGCTCCGATAATGATCCAACAAATGGGGAACAATCCATATAATGCACCATACAAGGCGGAGAGTGCCGCGGTTTTCAACGGCATTCCATAGACGATCATCGCCAGCAAGATGGCTAATAAAATAGTTAAGAGGCTCGCAATATACCCTTTCACTTTTCTGATAAGGAGCCAGAAAATGAATATAACTGGTAGTGCTGCAAGGAGAGCCGAAAATGCAATATTACCCAGGGGATCCGTTACTTGTGTCCAGCTCATATGTTATGATATCAATGTTTAGCCCTGATTACCTCAACCCAATGCCTGGGCATAACACCGGTGAAATGATGGATCTGATGCCGGCAGCTGAAACCGTTAGCCACCACGGTGGTGTTCTCGTTCATTGATTTAACCGCTGGGAACAAAATGCTGTCTCCTATTTTTTGAGAAATTGCATAGTGTTCTGCTTCATATCCAAATGAGCCAGCCATTCCGCAGCAACCAGATGGTATTTCTGCAACGGTATAGCTACCATTGTTCAATAGTCGACTCATTCCTTCCGTACCATATAACGATTTCTGGTGGCAATGGCCATGAATAAGTATGTTGCCTGCGATTGACTCCAACTCAACACTCAACCGACCACTTGAGATTTCGTTTTCCAAGAATTTATCTATCATTACAACGTTGTTACGTAGCGATGTTGCCAGAGACTCATCATCAATTAGGTCTGGCAAATCGTCATTTAGAGCAGATGCACAGCTGGGCTCACAAACGACAATCTTCAGCCCATCATCTATAAATTTCCTAAGACCTTCAGCGGTTTTAGTACCATCTGTCTTCGCGTCCCGCAGGAATCCATGTGATATTCTCGGACGTTGACAGCATCCCACATTGGCAAGAATTACTTCGTAACCGCAACTGTTCAATAATTCAAGTGCCCCGATGCCCACATTCGGCTCATGGAAATTCAAATAGGTGTCGGCAAAGAGAACAACTCTTTTTTCAGGATTGGTAAAGTTGTTTCTTTTCTTTTCAAACCATTTATAAAATGGCTCACGCGCGTATCCGGGAAGAATTCGACGACTGTCAAAGCCTGCAATTTTTTCAAGCATCGCTCTGAACCATTGTGTTTGCTGAACTGAGTTTATCAGTGGGGAAAGCAAGCCGGAAAAACGAGAGGAAACCAGCGATGAGTCCCTGATCAATCTGTCACGCAGCTTTGTTCC
This sequence comes from uncultured Chryseolinea sp., assembly GCA_946478915.1. The sequence goes on along the minus strand of CAMLER010000043.1, from coordinate 10,390 downwards.
ATGTTTATCATAATAGATTTGAAGAACATCACTTTTCATTTTCGCCATGTCGACATTGCTTGGACATTCTGATTTACATGCTTTACATGAAAGGCAGAGGTCCAGAACCTGGTGCAGCCGCTCGCTCGCCAGTCCCTCCGCGTCCAATTGTCCAGACATGGCCAGACGCAGCGCGTTCGCCCGACCACGAGTTGAATGCTCTTCATCGCGAGTGGCCTTGAAGCTTGGACACATCGTTCCTCCCAACATTTTTCTACATTCACCTACACCAGTGCACATATGAACGGACTCGCGAAAACTATTTTCACTTTTATAGTGAAAAACGCTTTGCACATTGCTGTCACGGTACTCAATTCCGTACCGAAGGTTCTTTTCAATAGATTGAGAATCGACGATTTTCCCCGGGTTCATCAAATTGTCCGGATCGAAAAGCTTTTTAACATCTCTGAAAGCCTGGTAAAGCGAAGGGCCGAAGAACTTCTCGTTATAGGCGCTTCTTACCAGTCCGTCGCCATGTTCGCCACTCCACGATCCGCCATACTCAACCACAAGGTCGAAGGTTTCATCAGTAATATTTTTCAGATTAATAATGTCTTGTTCCTCCCTTAGATCAAGCAATGGTTGAACATGAATGACGCCGACGCTTGCATGTGCATACATTGAAACTTCAGTATTATGCTTTGCACAAATCTTCAGCACCTTGTCGATGTATTCCGGTAGGACAGCCGTTGGGATTGCAGAATCTTCAATAAAGCTCAACGCTTTTTTTTCTCCCTTTATCCCCATCATTAATCCGAGACCTTTTTTTCGAAGGGTCCAAACATCGTCGTATTCTCTTCCTGCGGGAAAATAAGGGTATGCATAACCAAGATGAAGGTTTTGCAGTGCGGCGATCATCTGCTTGGGTCGTTCCAATACCGACTCAAGGGTATCTCCATAAAATTCCACAATGAGGATCGCGGCTGGATCGCCATCTATGAAATGACAAAGGCGTTGTGTTGTGAGATTTTCTGCACTCATCCTCAACACCACCTGATCGAGAATTTCTATGGCAGAGGGTTGGAAAGGAAGCATTGGTTCAACGGCTCGAATAGCTTCCAGCAATTCAGCAAAATGAACAACGGCAACGGATTTGAACTTGGGTGTTGGTTCCAGATTCAATTTCAATTCTAACGTGACGGCTAATGTTCCTTCGCTTCCGGTTATGATCTTGGCGAGGTTCCAACGGTCGGTGTATACAAATTCATCGAGATTATAACCTCCAACCCGTCTCATCACTTTGGGAAACCGCTGTTTGATCTCTTCGCGGTGCCCTTCCACGAGGTCACGGAAACGGCGATAGATTTCGCCCTCCCGATCTTTCTGTTGCATTTTTATATTGTACTCGGCCGGTGAAAGTTCTTTTAGTAGCAACGTAGTTCCATCGGCAAGCAAGACCTTTGCTTCAATAACGTGGTCGACAGTTTTACCATAAATGATACTTTTTGTTCCTGACGAATTATTGCCAACCATTCCACCTACATTTGCACGGCTGGACGTTGCCGGGTCAGGAGCAAAATGGAGCTTATGCCTTCCCAGGATTTCATTGAGTTCGTCCCTTACCATTCCTGGCTGCACTCTTACCCAACGTTCTTTTTCATTGAACTCAAGGATTTTGTTCATGTACTTAGAAAAATCGATGACAATTGCATCACCAACGGTCTGCCCTGCAAGACTGGTACCACCACCCCGTGGTAGGATTTTTTTCTTATGGCGTCGCGCGATTTCCAGGGTTTTTCTCACATCCTCTTCATCTTTCGGTAACACAACAGCAAGTGGCATGATCTGGTAGAAGCTGGCATCGGTAGAATACATTCCCAACGAATAGTCATCCAGAAGTAAGTCTCCCTTTATCTGTTTAAGCTCCTCTGTAAATGAGACAGAGGTTGTAAGTTCTTTTGTATGCATGCAATAGGGTCAGGTAGAGAAAAGGTAATTAAAAAAGACTGGATGATAAAATGAAAATGTTGAACGGTATTTAACGATCGCGAATGAAGGGGACTTCGGTTGGGTGGATGGGCAATGGTACGTAGTTATTCATAACGTAGAGACCTGACGGGATTCATCAGTACTATTCGCAAGGAATAAATAGTAATCAACAAACAGACAAATAGAACAAGACTGATATAGGTTATTACAAACGGCGCAAAACTTAACGTAATTTTATACTGAAATCCTGCCAACCACGATGTCAGGAAATAGTAGGCGAGGCCGCAAGCAATAATTCCAGCCAGCACATATTGCCAGAAAAATTCATTCAAGAGAAGAATAAGGATATTAACCGAAGTGGCGCCATGAACCCGTCTGATCCCAATCTCCTTTACACGCCTTGCCAGGCTGACGGACATGAATGCTATGATGCCACAAACCATGATGAATAGAGTAATGATACTGGCGATCCTGGAAGACTTATGCATTCGGTCTTCGACTGTATAAAATTGCTTTACTTTATCATCCATAAAAATGTAGTCAAAAGGCGCCTCGGGGAATAAATCCGTCCATTGTGATTCCAGGCCTTTTATTGTGCCGGACATATTTTCTGATTTAATCCTAAGTGACAGGTACCGATAACCGAACTTATCGCGTATGTGAATCATCGATATCGGTTCAACAGATTTAAAGAGAGAATAGAAATGGAAATCGCGAACAACGCCAGACACGGTTAAAGGGTCGGTATTCTCTCCTGCAAAAATAGAATTGCCTATTGCTTGTTCCGGTGTCCACCCAAAACTTCTGGCTGCGGTCTCGCTGAGAACAACCCTGTCTTTTTGGTACTCTCCTTTGTCCGCGTGAAAGAAAGTGCCAGCTACGAGCTCCAGGTTATAAGTAGCTGCGAAATTTTCATCGACGTTAAGCAGCGGCATGTCAACTAGCCTGCCATCTCCACTGCGAAATTCATAACGATTACCTGCATTTCCGTCCGGGACTTCGTATGATACGCTGGCATCGATAACATCATTTCTATTTAGCAAGCTCGTTTTGATTGCTTCTATCTTTGACAGGCCTTTTTCATTCCACTCTCTTGGCAAAGATGTTATTACCATGATATTGTCTTTATCAAAGCCAAGATCGAAACGTTGTATGAATGCAAGTTGCTTTGCAATATATATGGAGGAAATAAGAACGAAAGAAGCAACAGATATCTGAAAGCATAACAAAGTCTTGCGCAAGAATCTCCCTTCTCCAAAGGCTGGCAGTTTACCCTTTACTGCGCTTACTATTTTGAAGTTAGACAATCTGAAGGCCGGATAAATTCCAGCAATAATTCCCGCTGCAATTGCTAGTAGTATTGTAGTTAGGAACACAGAGATGGGGAATTGGTAGACTGACGGCGCTTTGCCAAGCAATTCTTGAAAGGGCACGCGCACCATCACGTACAGCACGATTGCCAGCACCAGCGAAAGCAGGGAAATAAGAATACTTTCCGAAAGAAATTGAAATATTAGCTGCCGCCTTATTCCGCCAAATAATTTTCTTAGACCGATTTCGCGGAGTCGGTGCGATGACCCGGCGATCATCATGCTGATGAAATTTGTCAATACCAAGAACAGAATAAAGAAGGCTACCATAGAAAGAGAACTAACCAGTTTCAATACCTTTCCATCATCCCATTCCTGGTAGTAGTCGCGGAGAGGTTTAAGCTCGCATGCAACCTTGTTTCCAAATTCAGGCGCGTGGGACGCTATAAGCCTATTAAGATTTTCTTCAAAATCAGAAAATGCAATACCCTCTGATAATTTAATAATGCTAACCATGTACTTGAAGGACCAATCTTCGTCTGCACCCGACATGAAATGTTTCAGACTACCGATCGGTAGAAATATTTCGTTCTTAACCGGGGAGTTTGAAAAGTTTACAACGGAATTGGACTTAATATCCTTTAATACAGCAGTTATTTCATAGCTGATTCTATCGCCTGAGTTTGTTTGTAAGGTTAGGGTTTCGCCCAAGACATTGGTTTCATCAAAGTATTTTCTCGCAACAGATTCAGTAACCACGATACCGTCATTATCAAATAAAATGTTTGAATTGCCATGAGCAAGTTGAAACCCAAACATTGCGACAAGCGACGTATCCCCGATTTGGAGTTGCTCTCTGAAAATCTTTCCCGCGCCTGAAGAAACCGTTGAACTTGCCAGGGTATAGCGGTATACTTCTTCCACCTGCGAAGAATATTGTTCCTTCACTACTTTCGCCAGTGGCCCAAGCGTTGTATAAAAAACGCCCAGGTTTTCAGGCGTCCAACGGCTATGAATTACGTAGGTCCGGTCAACATCTTTCAAATCGCGATTCACATTGAGTTCATCCAATGTATAGCCACCGATAAGCATTATGATCGCCATACCTAGACTTAAGCCCAAAATATTCAGGAAGAAGTGCAGGTCGCCTTTCCGAATCGTTCTGAAAGCAACTATAAAGTAGTTTTTTATCATTTTGGGCGCAGAAAGGAAGAAGGTACGCCGCCACTTTAAAAGGCAGTTGTCAAATATAAGCAATTCAAATGTAGATACTTTGCGATCCAGCTGGCGGAGGAATGCATCGCCGGTGAAGCATTTGAAGTACACAATAAATACCTAAGGGGCTTTCAAAAAGCTCCCAATGCAACGGGGTGAACATCCACCATTACACCGGAGTGGTGAGCTCATCCTGCGGAACAAGCTTTAGCGGTTTTGGTGCGTCCGGCCTGATATCATATTTGGCTGTTCCTTCACCGGTATACACTTTGGTAACAATCCAAACTGTATCTGAATCCTGGAGCAACATCACCTTGTCACCTACTTCAAAAGTTGGCTTTGTTGGATCGTCTTCTATATGCATAAGCGCTGCTTTACATAGATTCAACAATATCTCTTTTGAAAGGTTACAAAGATTTATTTATCGGTGGATCGTGGTCGATGCAATTGATCGGTTTACGAGATTGGACCCGGTTTAAAATGCAGCCGAAACGCGCCTGATCATTCCATCTGCTTTTGTGATCACATAAAGTGTTTTGTTGAATCGATCGTAGCCAATTCGCTGATGAACGCGTTTTATTCCGCTTATTTCCTGTAGGCTTGTCTGCTTTCCATTATCAACAATCGTTAATTCATAAATCGTTGAATCCGTTAATTGCGGGTTGAAATTCATATAGAAGAGCGTTCCATTAACAATATCTCCAAATATGTACTTGTGGTTCAATGGTTCAATGTTTCCCTCGTAAACAAAGCCTCCTCCAATTGCATTTCCGTCTTCGTGATCGTATTGGGCCAAGGGGCCTTTAAATCGTGCTACATCACTGCTTTCGAGCCTGTAAACCGTTTTCATATCACGAGTGGTCACAATCCCAAAATTGCCTTCTCTGTTTGGCCATCCATAGTCTCCCCCTTTTTCAACGATGTTGATCTCCTCTATGTTTGCTTCTCCAATATCTGTAACAATCATTCGATAGTTTGCCTTTTCGTCCCATTCCATTCGGTGAGGGTTCCTGAATCCAAACGCATAAATTTCTTTTATTACGCCTCGATCAGATTCATTTACAAACGGATTGTCATTTGGGATTCCGTATTTACCATTTCGGCTATTCTTTCCAGCCGGATCAATGCGCATTATTGTCCCCAGAAACGAACTTAGATGGTGTCCCAGTTCGGGTCGCCTGATGTTGTTAGAGCCGCCATCTCCGTACCCAATATAAAGAAGACCATAATTTGAATTGGTTTTCTCAATTCCCGGAATAAACCGAATGTCCTGGCATCCGTGTGCAAATGTAGGCGCGTGCAATCGCAACACCTCGCGATACTTGCCGCTAAACACAAGGTTGGTGATGTCATCCATTTTCCATTCACCGATAACCCATTGAACTTCTGCTCGTATTGAATCTGAGATGAGGTAATCGGGAGTTTGTCCTTTGAAAGTTTCGGCATGCGTAACATATATAAGACCGTTATTCAGGTAGTCGGGATGAAAATCGAAGCTTCCGATCCCCGTAGCAATACCTGGGCCGCTTTGAAAATCTTTAATATGTCTACGGATATCCAAAAAAATGTTCGCGGTACCGTTTCTGACATGGTATATCACACCATTCTGATCGCTGACAAAAAAAGTACCATCGCCAGACGGATGGGGCCTTAGCGTTACGATTCCAAGATCTGGAGAAGTACCTTCCAAACGTGGAATTTGGATCACGTCTTCTAACTCTATTTTTAAGCCTGACTTTTTTACCGGCGCCACCAGCCTCCCCGTTAGACCCTTGCCTGATTCACCAACATGATCGGGTTTGATATTATATAATTTGGTCTGATGACTAATATACCCCAGTATTTCGCGTATCATTTTTTCATCCATCCAGTCAAATGAAGGCATGACTTGTTTATACCGTGCTAACTGACTGACTGCCCTTTTATCGCCCGACGAGATGACTTGCGAAGGATTTCTAATGAATTTTATTAGCGGTTCAGGAGGTATTAGGTCTGTTATACCCCCGAGCGGTGGTCCAATACCATCTTCTTCAAGTCCGTGACATGAGCTGCAATATGTTCTGAAATGGCCGTGTCCATCTGCAATGTCTCGTTGCCCTGATGGATAATCGCTTCGAAAAAGTAAATAATAAATCGTTCCGACCAAGCCAATCAGTAGAAGAGCATATAGCGCATTTCTGAACATATTGTCAAAGTAAGAGTTCCTGGAGAAACTTGCATTAAATTTTATTAGAAGGTGTAGGAAGGTATAAGGTATGACCCTATACCCTATACCCTATACCCATCTTTTACTGGGACTGCCATATTCCCTATTCCTTATCCCCGAATTCTCGTGCGCGAAATGAATAGGTAACATTATTCGTGATGTGTTCATCACACATTTATCACGCCTGTAATTTTTGCTTCTCTGCTATTAAATTCGACTTATTTTTACATGCTTTACCGCAAGGCGTGTAGCCGATTTAAAATAGAAACAAGTTTTATGAAATGTATATACGTCTTTATCGCGACGTTTCTAGTAGCATGTGGCACGCCAGAAGCAGTGGAGATACGCATGAACGAAATTCAAATTATCGGAAGTCATAATAGTTATAAGCAAGGGATCGAAGAACCACTTTTGAAGATCTTGTTGGCAAAGGATTCCGGCGTGACCGGGCTGGATTACTTTCACCTTCCAATAAAAGAGCAACTAGACCTTGGATTACGAAGCCTTGAAATCGATGTTCTGCACGACCCCGAGGGCGGACGCTTTAAAGAACCAATAGGCCTGGGATTGTTGAAAGAACAAGGGTGGGACGCACTTCCATATGATACCGCGAATGAATTGTCCAGCGCGGGACTAAAAACTCTTCACGTCCCAGACATCGATTTTCGAAGTCATTGCCTTACGTTTATTGGGTGCCTGAGAGAAGTAAAAGAATGGTCTTCAGATCATCCGGATCATTTGCCTATCATAATAACCATTAATCCAAAGGAAAGTGGTCTTAAAGAGGCGGGTGCGACACAAGTATTACGTTTTACCAAAAGTGTACTCGATAGCGTTGATCAGGAGATTCTTTCTGTATTTGCTTCGTCGGATTTAATTACACCAGACTATGTTCAAGGTGAATTCGGGTCGTTACGGGAAGCAGTTACGACAGACGGCTGGCCCCCGCTGTCTACTGCAAGAGGTAAAATACTTTTTGTTCTTGATGCGGGAAGCCCGGTAACGTCGAACTATATTCAGGATGGCCTGAGGGGGAAGCCAATGTTTCCCAACGTTGAGGCTAGCAGTCCCTACGCGGCATTTTTCATCATGAATGAGCCCAAAGAGCAACGCACTCAAATCCAGGAACGGGTCAAGGCCGGGTTCATGGTAAGAACAAGGGCTGATGCCGACACAAGGGAAGCGAGGAATGGTGATTTGTCCAGATTTGAATCGGCGGTTGCTTCAGGGGCACAGCTTATCAGTACGGATTATTACCTTAAACGCCTTAGTCCCTCAGGTAATTTTCAAATATCATTGCAAAACGGAAAGTATGAATCATGCAATCCTTTGATTGCTTCAACTAAATGTAAATTATGAGAACCAGGAGAGAGTTTATTAAACATTCATTTGTTGTATCCGCAGGGTTCGCTGGATTGAACATGTTTTTATCCTCACGAACATTTGCACAAGCAGCAAGGATGAAACCAGCGGTTGATAAGTTGCTGGAACTTCCCGAAGGATTTAATGCAAAAATAATTTCTAAGTGGGGTGAGAAAATGTCGGATGGCTTTTTGGTTCCGGGTCTTCCCGACGGCATGGCTGCTTTTGATATCCGGGGAAAGGTTGTGCTGGTGCGCAATCATGAAAACAGACCCAGCCCAACAAAGAACGGAGCGTTTGGTGAGGATTTGGCGCTGCTTTCGAAAGCCGGCAAGAAAGATTTCTTTGACTATGGATCTGGAAAATCTCCTGGCCTCGGCGGTACATCCACGATCGTTTTCAACGAGCAATCGCAGACATTAGAAGCACAATATTTGACACTCGCCGGAACATTCCGGAATTGCGCGGGAGGCCCCACACCCTGGAATAGCTGGATTACTTGCGAAGAAGATACGACCAAAAAAGGCGGAGATGTAGAAGTTGATCACGGCTACAATTTTGAGGTTCCCGCCTCTTCCAAGAAGCTTGTATCACCAGTGCCCTTAAAAGAAATGGGCAGATTTAATCATGAAGCTATCTGTGTTGACCCAGGTACTGGAATAGTGTACCAGACAGAAGATAGGGGCGACAGTTTAATTTACAGGTTCATACCTAAGGAACCGGGCAAGCTGCATAAAGGTGGAACGTTGCAGGCGCTTGCGCTAAAAGGTAAGGAACGTTTTGATACGCGGAATTGGGAGAGTGATCAATTAAAAGTGGGAGAGGGTCATGACGTTGAGTGGATCACGATGTCAGATGTAAATGCACCGGATGATGATCTCCGAATGAGAGGACATGCATTGGGCGCAGCATTGTTTGCACGCGGTGAAGGGATGTGGTTTGGCAAGAATGAAGTGTTTTTTGCGTGTACGAATGGTGGTAACAAGAAATCGGGGCAGGTTTTTAGATATGTACCTGGTCGCAATGAAGGTAAAGCGAATGAAAGAGATTCACCCGGGAAGCTGATTCTTTTCGCGGAACCAAACGACACCGATATCCTGAAATATTGCGATAATCTAACGGTGGCGCCATGGGGCGATGTGGTATTGGTTGAAGATTCCAAAGATTCGTACATCAGGGGGATCACGCCCGCGGGCAAGATCTACAACATTGGTCGTAACATCGGATCGACGTCGGAAATGGCCGGGATATGCTTTTCTCCTTCAGGAAAAACAATGTTCGTTAACATCCAGGGCGATGGACTTACGATGGCAATTACTGGTCCCTGGGAGAAACTGAGAAGCTGACGTTCGTAAAGAGGATAATGATAAGAAGGGTTAAGCAGTAGGAGCAATACTGATCAATACTGCTCCTTTCTCCTGATTTACATTGAGCAAGGATTTACATCTTCACATAGCGTCGTTCGTGCGTTATTTGCTGCATACGCTTTATGAATGAGTAGAAAACTGATGGTCGCAGGACGAATGTGTTTTGCGGCGGCCCTTATCGGCCTTGCGCTCCAGCAATTTGTTTATCCTGGATTCCAACCCTTCTTCGTACCTCTCTGGCCGTCGGAATGGCCCGGCCTGCAGCCGGTAGTTTACTTGTTCAACTTACTTTTAATTTTTGTTGGCGTATCCATTATTTTCGGTTTCCATGCGCGAAAAGCAAACCTGTATCTCGGAGTTCTTTTCCTTTGCATGTTTGTTTTTTTACACATTCCGTTTCAAATGCAAAACAATCCCGGTGCGCTTGGCGCCTGGACAAATGCATTTAAGCTCCTGGCTTTTTCGGGTAGTGCATTTATCGTTGCCCGAACATTTGATAAACCGTTCGAAGCAGGCTTCATAGGGGCTCTTGAAAAGCTCGCAGGTATCGGACGAATTTTTTTCGGAATTATGCTTCTGGTGTTTGGCATTGATCATTTCTTGTATGCAGTTGGCGTGGCCACATTAGTGCCAAAGTGGATTCCATTTGATTTATTCTGGACTTATTTTGCCGGAGTTGCTTTGATCGGTGCTGGCGTTTCAATAATCATTCAGTTTCAACTTCGTTTGGTTGCTATTTTGACGGGAATCATGATCTTCATTTGGTTTCTGATTTTACATATTCCGAGAGCGGTTGCTATGCCCGACGTCCTCAATGGCAATGAGGTAACCAGTGTACTGCAGTCATTTGCCTTTAGTGCAGCTTCCTTCGTGCTTGCGTTTCTTGGCAAACGTTACTAGTTATTAGTCCTACTTTGTCAACTTGTGATTGTGTATGGGCTACTGCCAATACGCTCAATAAA
>CAMLER010000042.1 GCA_946478915.1 uncultured Chryseolinea sp. | reverse complement strand
CCAAAGGTAAAACTTTCGTTTGCGACTGATACATTTATTGTCCAGGATGGAAAAATTGTTCGTCAGACGTATGCGGGGATGGCTGCTCCTTGAGTTGGTAGGAGTTGATTGTTGTTTTGTGGAAGGGGAATAAGGAATTATAAGGAATAGGGAATTTATATGTCAAGGTTTAGGGGTATAAGGTATAGGGTATAACCTCGACGGTCTGCGTGATATCAGGTCGAATGTTCATCAAAAATCTGTGTTGAATCAATTCGCAAATATGCAACGCTAGGGCTGGGTGTTGAATATCGACTGACTCTCCTAACAATACGGTTACGATGGTCAAGGCAGATCGGGGATGACATATTGGTATAAAAACCTGAATTCGCCCTGGGTGCTGTCACTCGGTAACATTTTTTTCGCGAATGAAAAGATCACGTTATTCCTACGACGCTCTCTTGTTCATCATTAATTTCCAGTGTAGAAAATAATCTTCATCGTCACCCATAATGTGGAGTACAACGTCTGCTATGGTGCAATGCATCTTTGACAAACATAGGTTATATGTAGCAAACCGTTTTTAGATTCATCCGTTATGTTGGCACGTTGTTTATCGGTAAAACGATATCAAACAAAAATGACAGCTATGAAAAAAATAAAATTAATTATTGCAAGTGCGTTGGTCATGGGTTCAATGTCTGTGTTTGCACAGGATTCGACAAACGTGCCAAACGAAGCAGCAAAACAAAGGTCAGGTCCGGGTGTTGGCGCAGCGCAGGATGAAAGGCAGGACTATAAGAAAGACATGACCGTTATGGAGAAGCAAGAGGTTCCTGCCAACCTTCGCAGCACGCTTTCGGAGGAGCAGTATAAGGGTTGGGAAGAAAAATCAACTATTTACAAGAATCGGGATAACGATAGTTTTATCGTTGAAATGAAGGAAGGCGATCAAACGAAAGTACATCGCTTTGATCAGAATGGGAAACGGGTGAAGGACTACTGAGTTACGTTAATCGTTATCCGTTAATAGTTAATCGTGGGAGTGGGCATGGGTGTGCGCCTGCCTGTCCGGCAGCCTGTCCGGCGGGCAGGCTCGATCAGATAACGCATGAAATTCAATTGGGACGCCCAGTACGGTTAATCCTATTTGTCATCAATTGAAGAGTTTTACAACGAAGGAATAAGGGAATAGGGAATAAAGTGTGCACTTTGCGACCGGCCTTATTCCTTATTCCTTATTCCCTATTCCTTATTCCTTTTAACTTAACAAGACAGAATTTAAGACACGATATGAAGATAACTGCAGGGATGCTCATGTGCCGGAGGGAGAAGGAGCTGCAATTCTTTCTGATCCATCCCGGGGGACCATATTTTGCCAAAAAGAATGAAGGTTCCTGGAGTATTCCGAAGGGGTTGCCCGAACCCAACGTAGCTCTCTTACAGACAGCGCAAAGAGAATTTTTTGAAGAAACCGGAATTAAACCCACTCCGCCTTTCCACTCACTTGGAACAGCCAAAACAAAAAGCGGCAAGGTGATCCATGCCTGGTGTTTCGAAGGTGACTGGGATCCTGAGCATGGTATTGTCTCGAATGTATTCAGACTCGAATGGCCACCAAAGTCGAAAAAATTTGTCGACTTTCCCGAAGCGGACCGCGCAGATTGGATGCCTTATGATGTTGCCGTTAAAATGATAAATGCCCAGCAAGCGATATTTCTAACGAAAGCGCGAGACCTCTTCGAAGGAACGCAATAGCACCGCAGAATTGCTTTTCCGGATTTGGCAATTGAATATCGCTTTTTTTATACATTGCCTTTTGCCTTCAAGCCTGGCACTTATAAATAACACTTATGAAACGCTCAATTACAATCCTATTCCTGGTCCCTGTTCTTTCCTGCTTCGCACAGTCCGGCCTATTAAAAGAAAGTCTAAAAGTCAAAAGCAATGTACTGGCAAAGGACATGGAGTATAGTATCTATTTTCCGGCTGACTATGAAACTTCTAACCGCCGCTATCCCGTGCTTTATTTGCTTCACGGATACACGGATGACGAAACAGGATGGACGCAGTTTGGCGAGGCTCATCTGATTTACGATCGGAGCATTCATTCAGGAGAATCAGCACCAATGATTATCGTGATGCCCGACGGCGGTGTCACCTGGTATATCAACAATTATGATGGAAAGGTGAAATATGAAGACTATTTCATAAAAGAATTGATTCCGCATATTGATCAAACCTATCGTACACGTCCGACGAAACAATATCGGGCGGTAGCAGGCCTTTCGATGGGCGGCTACGGTACAATGATCATGGCGACGAAACATCCTGATATGTTTTCATCAGCCGCACCGTTGAGTGCAGGAATATTCATAGACGAAGAAATCGTTGACGGAAATGATGAAATGTGGAAAACGGTTTTAGGAGATTTATACGGAAAAAAGGAGCTTACAGGAAAGTCCAGACTTACGGATCATTACCAAAAAAATTCCATCTTAAAGATCATCGAAACAGCAAATGCTGAGGAACTAAAAAAAGTAAGGTATTACATAGACTGTGGTGATAAAGATTTTCTGATCAAAGGCAATATGGCGCTACACACCGCGATGATCGATAAGAAGATTCCGCATGAATTCAGGGTTCGTGAAGGTGTACACAATTGGACGTACTGGAGAACTGCGCTACCTGAAGTGTTGAAGTTTGTAAGCGAGAGCTTTCATCAAAAGTAATTTGAAGCGAAGATAAAATTGTAGTGTAGTGAAGTATTTTAATTTTCTGGTATCCGTTTTATTTATAATACTTTATGCAGCAGGAAGGATCCCTCCATCCGAAAAATATAATTTGTGGCTTATATCGTTTATTATTCCTGTCGCGCTGGCTGCAAATGCGATCTTGCTTCTGGTCGGTATCGCTATGCGAAAAAAATCCAGTCTGTACTATGTTCTCGCATTTATTATCGGCAGTAACTATCTTATCAGCAGTGTAGGATTAAAATTTATTTTCAAGTCTTCTAAACCAAGTGACTTTACATTCAATGTGTTAAGCTTCAACATCGGTGCTAATCTGGAACGACACGAAGCCTCCGAACACGAAAGCTCCGAAGACCATCCAAGGTCGCTCAGCGAATGGATAATCCGCAACGATGCCGACGTTCAATGCTACCAGGAATTTATTGACAGGAGACAAAAATTGTCTGGCTTCGATATATTAAATCGTTTAAAGTCAAAAGGCTACCATAGTTATTTTTCCTTCGATTCCCTCAATTCTAATCGATATGGGCTTGTGTTGGGAACCCTTATCACTTCAAAATTTCCCATTATTAAATCAGGCGATGTACTGGCCAGCGAAAACGGGTTTAATCGTATCAGCTATGCTGACCTTTTGATCAGAACAGACACGGTAAGGGTAATTAACGTTCATCTTGAATCAATGGGCTTAAAACAATTTCATCCGGCAAACGCTTCTGGATTTGAATCCCGAAAAAAAAATACGCGGATCCTATTCTCCAAATTGAAGGAAGGCGTTTTTGAAAGAAGCGAACAAATTAAAGTACTTGCTGAATTTGTTGAACGCTCCCCCCATCGTGTTGTCTGTGCAGGTGATTTCAATGAGCTTCCATATTCGTATTCCTATCAATTCTTAAGAAAGAGAATGAAGAATGCATTTGAAGAAGTGGGTAAAGGATTTGGATTCTCCTACAATGGTCACACTTTGCGCGTTCTCAGAATCGACAACCAGTTTTATTCAACCGGCCTAGCAGCTGCAAAGTTTGTCACGCATAATGATATACAGCTCAGTGATCATTTTCCCCTGGAGGGAACATATAAGATTGTTACCACGCAATGAGAAGGAAGTTAAAAGAAAGCCTTGGTGACAGAAAAAAATTCTTAGGCACTTTTATCAGGCTTGGGAAAAAGAAAAATTATAGAGGCTATTCGGACGAAACCATTCTTCTAAAAAACATCACCGATGTTGAGACTGGCAAAATGATCACGGATCATGCGTGGTTTGCATACACTAAAGGTTTTCAAACAATAGCGATAGTGCCCGGCGCACAAGTTGAATTCGAAGCACGAGTAAAAGAATATAAGAAAGGATACCAAAACACGCGTTATAAAATTGACAATCGAACGATCGATTATAAATTAAGTCACCCGACCAAGATTTCCGTTGTAACCGGTTAACCTGAAATTATTCCTACAAAGAGAGCACTCTGCCCGAGTATAAATTTCCCCTGTAGAACAACTCAATGAAAATAATTTTTGACGTTTGCTCGAATAAGTGCTGGTCTTTTCTGGCACAAAATTTTGGATACATAGTTCAGCACCAAATAATATACTAACTATGAAAACGATTCGATTTATAATGGCTGGCACATTTTGCCTGGCTATGTCAGTGGCATTTGCACAGGAGTCTTCCGGTCTCGACACGGCAAAACATCCGGTAAGGCAAGGCGATCCGGCGGTAAGACAATCGCCGGAACAAATTAAGGAAAACACACTGCGCGACATGGTCGAGATTCCTGAATCCGAAATCCCAAGCACCATGCAGAATGCCCTGAAAGGAGAAGATTATCAGGGAGAATCAAAAACCTTTTATAAAAGCAAGGATGGTGAATCGTATGCAGTGGAAATCAAGGATGGAAACATCACTCAGACGTATCGCTTTAATAAGCAGGGAAAGGCAATTAACGACAGAAATCCGTAGCTCACGAATTTGATAAGGTAAAGTTACCAGGATTAGCTTGCGGGCGTTCGCATAAAAAAGCTTCTCCAACCGGCCATAGGTCAAAGTTGGAGAAGCTTTTTCTTTTCTACAGATTATAATGTCCACTTCATTCAGCTACCAATCATATCTTGGGAAGAAAGAGGATGAAAGTGAGTATAGTAGGCATTATCTAACGCATTCACAATTTGTGCAATATATTCCTTCCTGGTACTCACAACAGCATTCTTTTCTCCCTCTGCGGTAGAAATTCTCACTGCATATCTTTCTCGGACAATTGCAAGAATTAACAATCCAAGAAGAGCCACCCCTGCACCAGTCCACATCGCAACAATATTGGCGTTCACCAGGTTGTCACCTATTTCTACATTTCCGATAAGAGAGGGGGGTATCAAACCGAGGATTCCTATTATCGCCACTATAAATCCGACAATAAGTAAAAGCAACCCCGGTAATCGCTCTGGACGGATAATCATCAATCCATGCTTAGTAATACCGTTAATACGGTAAGACGTTTTGTTAACTTGAAATGTGGAATCAGTAACGATAATTCCACGTCCATCGGTGTAAATTACTTTATCGCTTGCCATAAAAAAAAACTATTAAATTCTAACTTTTATTTATGTCCTTTTCCCTGCCACCATAATGCTGGCTCCTGCAACAATCAAAATACCACCAGTAATAGGCGACCAATAAATAGGTGTTTTTTCTTCCTTGTTTATTTCTACTGGCCCCAGATCCACGACCTTTTCCTTCGTAATTACATTAAATCCGGTAAAAATGGTCATGATAATTCCCAAAGCCAGGACGACTATTCCAAGTGTTTTCATTTTTTGTTTCTTTTAGTTTTGAAGTGCAAGGCAATTATTTCGCCATAGACACTATAGTGTATTAAGCGGATTTTAGGGCATTAGTCCGAAACTGTGTGTAATTTTCTCCACATCTGATTTGTACACTGTGAATGAAAAACAATAAAATGCATATTGCCATGAGGACGGTACTATTTCGATAATGATCAGAGCTATTCATTCCATTGCAAAAAGACCCATACTTTACTTAAAAGGTAAACTACCACCATCCCAATTTTTTGTCCTCTCCAGTATTCTTGTGGGTTTATCTTCCGGCCTTGCAGGGGTGTCACTAAAATACTTCGTACATTCAATCGAACGCCTTGTGACGTATTACTCAATAAGATTTGACGAATTCCTTGTATTCGCATTGTTTCCCCTGGTTGGAATTTTCCTCACGGTTGTTTATGTGAGATATTTTTTAAAGCGCGACCTTCAAAAGGGTACTGCCGAAATCGTCCATACGATCATTAAGAAATCCAGCAAGATTAGTCCACAGACTATGTATTCCCATCTTATCACCAGTGGCCTTACCGTTGGATTCGGAGGCTCTATGGGGCTGGAGTCGCCCATGGTAACTACCGGGGCGGCTATTGGTTCGAACTATGGTCGGACCTACAGTCTTTCATACAAGGACCGGACAATTCTGCTTGCCTGTGGGGCTGCTGCGGGCATTGGTGCAGCGTTTAATTCGCCAATTGCTGGAGTTTTGTTTGCTGTCGAAGTTTTGCTTACCGACATCAGCGCAGCCGCCCTTATTCCCCTCATTATTTCTGCGGCATGCGGCGCTTTGCTCTCCAAGATAATTTTGCAGGAAGACGCTTTGCTTTCCTTTACACTCCAGGAACCGTTCAATTATAACAACGTTCCCTATTATATATTGCTGGGTTTGTTTGCGGGTTTCCTTTCTCTTTACTATGCGCGAGTATTTACATGGGTAGACCTGAAAATGAAATCGGTGAGCAATATGTGGGGTCGTGTGCTGGTGGGAGGTTTCATGCTCTTTGTTTTGTTAATCTTCTTTCCCCCGCTTTTTGGCGAAGGTTATGAATCTATCAAATCACTTTCCTTGTTGCAGCCAGGGCAACTTACCCAGGTGAGCGTAGTGAATAACCTAATAAAAAACGATTTCCACCTTTTAATATTTCTCGGATTAATGATGTTATTAAAAACCGTCGCTGCTGCAATTACCACAGGAAGCGGCGGCAATGGGGGAAGTTTTGCACCATCATTGTTTGTGGGCGCATACCTGGGTTTTGTCTTTGCCAGGTTCATCAACCTGCTCGGCTTTGGCAAGATACCGGAAACCAATTTTACACTGGTCGCTATGGCTGGTATTCTAAGTGGTGTCTTTTATGCCCCTCTCACCGCCATATTTCTGATTGCGGAAATCACTGGCGGCTATGATCTTATGATACCTTTAATGATCGTATCTGCGCTCAGCGTAACCGTGGCAAAATTTTTCGAGCCGTTGTCCATGGAAGGGAAGAAACTATCACACATGTTAAACTTAAGCATGGAGGACAGGGACCGTTTCCTCCTCAGCAAGCTTGACCTTACTACGCTCATCGAAACAAATTTTTCCGTCGTTAAGCCAGATGATACGCTTCATTCAATGATCAAGGTAATTTCTGAATCAAGTCGAAATACCTTTCCGGTAGTGAACGATCAAAACGAACTCCTGGGATTAGTACATATGGACAGCATCAGAAACATTATTTTTAATCCCGAAAAGCATGGCAACACAACCGTAAGAGAGCTGATGTCAAAACCCGCTGCCATAATTAAGCTGAATGAGAACCTGCATACCGTTCTTAAGAAATTTGATGATACCAATCAATGGAACTTGCCTGTCGTTGAAGACAAAAAATACCTGGGATTTCTATCCAAGTCCAGTATATTGACTAAGTACAGATCAGAATTACTGAAATCCGTTTGAGCCTGTTTCAGTCTGCCGTCAATGGATTGTATAAATATTTTTGCGATGCAAAATCAAACAATGTAAGACGCCTTAACTCAAAGTAGGCTGTCCAGTAGGCTTTCAATGCTTCGATGTAACTGCGTTTTGCATCGTCCTTTTCCTTCAAGGCAATATTTAAATTTGTGATATCAATCTTACCGATCAGGTAACGGTTCTGCGCGACATTGTAACGCTCGAAAGCCACCTCGTCAGATTTTTGCGTGATATCGATCTGGGATTTAAGCATCTCAAATTGTCGAACCTGAGTGAGAATAGTCTGTTCAAAGCTGATCTCGTCCTGTGCGATCAGGTAATCGTTCAGTCTTTTGTTTGCGTATGCGCTCTGCATCAAAGACTTTCTGCGGCCCCAGTCAATCAATGGAATATTGAAAGTGAGATTCACAAACTGTTGTCGTGCAGGATTTTGATAGAGTTCACTCATGTTATTTCCGACGCTGTTCAAGCCGAATCCTCCGGTTATATCAACCTCGTATCGCAGACTTCTGGCTTGGGCCACAGCCGCTTCGGCTTCTGTTTTCCGTCGTTCGAAAGCGATATATGCCGATCTCGTCTCGCGTGCATATCGCAGGGCATCCTCCTCATTAATAACAATGATTGGAATTTCTTCGGGTAACCTGAGTTCGAAACCTTCACCATTTTGCAACCCAATGTATGTACGCAATCTCAAGCTAGACGTCTGAAGGTTAAGCCTTGCCTGTGCTACATCCTGTTGCGACCGGAGCAGCTGCAGTTCGACTTGCAATAATTTATCAAGGGATGTAGTACCAATATTATATCGGCCTTGCTCGATCTTATAGATGGTATCATTGTTAGCAAGATTGTATTTCGCTATTTGCTCATCAACCTGTGCCTGCAGCACATCGAAGAAAAAACCCACAGCGTCGCGCGCAATTGCCTCCATCGATTCGGCATAATCCCTCTTTGACTCCTCATAACGAATTGGCTGGATACGTTTGTCCCACTTGTACTGGTTGTAAGAAAAAACTGGCTGGGATAATCGCAGATTAAATACCGATCCATTCCATTGCGAATTGTCATCGACAAAATTGTTGAAATAGTTGTACGCGGAGTTTACAGAAACTACACCGCCGGTCCATTGAATTGGCTGCTCGAGCGCGAAATTTACGCCCGGATTGAACTGATTTATCTGCAAATACCGAATTGAACCGTCAGGCTGAAGCACCGGGCTGAAGCTGTTGTTGTAAAGGGCGCCTGCATTATTACTGATCACTCTTACCTGCGGATTATAATTACTCCTGAAATTTCGATACTGCCAGTAACGATTCTCCAGTCTGGTTTCAGCCACTTTGAAATCCGGCGATTGAGACTGAGATCGCCCGATGATATCAGCCATTGAAAAAATGTTCTGGGCCTGGCTGGTTTGACTGCAACAAATAATGACTAACAGTACAAAAAGAGTTCTATTCATAACGTAGGGACATAATCGGATCCTGGCTCGCAGCCCGGCGAGCAGGCGCTATTCCAAATATCAATCCCACAGCGGCAGCAACGCCAAACGACAGCAGGATGGAAGAAAAAGTAATTATTGTTGGAATTTCTGCGAAAGTTGAGACAACATATGCCAACGTGATGCCCAGTGTAACCCCGATCAATCCACCCGTCACGCTTATCATCATCGCTTCGAAAAGGAACTGCTGTACAACATCACTCTTTTTAGCACCGATGGAAAGCCTCAATCCAATTTCCTTTATTCGTTCAAGAACAGAAGCTAACATAATATTCATTATACCAATACCGCCCACGAGCAGGGATATCCCCGCGATTGCACCAAGCACGTAGTTAAAAATATCATTGGTTCGTTGCTGCTGCTTCAAAAGGAGTTCTGGAATTTCAATCTCGTAATCAATTACATTGTAATGCTTGCGTTCCAGGAGCCTTGAAATAATTTCAGCTGTGGATGATAACAATTGGGTATCCTCTACTTGAATAACGAGCCGGTCCAGTTGGTGGTAATTTTTTTTCTCGAGTTCGGTTTCCTGATCATTGGCGGCTGCGGCGCCAAAAACATTTCCCTGGCTTCTCATCGCTTCAATCCGAAGTTGCTCAGCAGTAATCTTGTCGCGATTTTTATACCGGATCAATACAGATTGAAGCGGAACATAGATATCCATATTGAAATCACGGATCCCGAGCTTACTAATTGCCGAAGAAGAAATCAATCGTTCATTGAGTGTCCCTATTACTGTCAACCAATGTTGGCCCACTTTGATGGTTTTGCCGATCGGATTTTCTGTTGGAAAGAATTTTGTCTTGATCGAATTTCCGATGACGCACACAGGTAACCCAAGCCGTTGCTGCTCGTAGTTGAAAACCTTCCCGTCGTTCAAGCTGAAATTGTAGATATCAAAATAAGAAGGTACTATTCCGATCAGTTTAGCGGATCTCCTCAGTCCGCCGCGGATTACGTGCGTGTCAATTATGATCTCGGGACTTACTTTTTCGACACCGGGGATTGCCGCTTCAATGTTGCGTACATCGCGAAGGGTAAGACCAGGCGAGAATTTTTTTTTGTCTTTTTTTCCGGCTTGTTCTTCAATCTTCTCTTCCTGCTGTTCGACGATCGGCTTTATTACAATGTTATTGACTCCGACCAATTTGATTTGTTGTAGAATCTCTTGCTGAGCTCCGTTGCCGATAGCCAACATCGCGATTACAGCGGCAACTCCAAAAATTATTCCCAGTGCGGTCAGCAGCGAGCGCATTTTATTGGCGATCACTGCCCCGGTGGCAATGTGGATATTTGCGAGAATGCGCTTCGGTATCATAAGCATCAATTAGCAGATGCTGCGGCAGGTACAATATCGGCGGCGGCATCTTTTTGCACCAGCGGCGAGTCGGGCTGATCTTTCTTTCGCTTCCCGTTCATCTCCTTTAGCAATGCTATGGGTTGATTCTCCATTCTTGGAGGAACCGACATGTAAACGCGGTCGGCATCCGATAGCCCACCGAGGACAACAGCATCATTGGCGTTCGTGTCTCCAATAATCACTTCCTGTTTTTCCACCCCAATACCATTTTTCTTGAATACGTAGGTAATTGTATCCGCCTGGCTGTGCAGGCATTCAAGCGGTATAAAAAGGGCGCTGTCAATTGTCTTTGCAATTATCTTGTTACTGGTAGTCATAGATGGCCGCAGACTGGGATCGGTACCCTCGATTTCAACTGCTACCTCAAAAACCTTTGCATCAGAATTGGGACGTTGTTCCCCAACATTAGCAACACGGCTGACAATACCCTTAAGCTTTTTTTCCGGATAGGCATCCAAACCAATTTCAACTTTCTGGCCTACTGCCACCTTTCGAACATCAACTTCGTTTACGTAGGTCTTAGACATCATTTTGGTCAGATCCGGCAACGTCGCCACAGTGGGATCCCACATGTTGATCTGTGATCCGCCTTTGATGGGCTTGCCATCCCAGCCTTTCGTGTAAATAACCATTCCCGGTTCTGGCGCAACGATAGTAAACGCCTGCAATACCTGGGTCATCGCTGAAAACTCATTTTGAACTTTCCGTAGCTCCGCAGACTGCTCCTTCATCTTTTCCGCGTTCTGTCGTTGCTTGATTTTATAGTTTTCTCCCGCCTGCTCATACTCTCTTATCGCGCGTTGCAGGTTGATCTCCCCTTGTTTGATCGTTGCCGGTGGTTCAAATTTTGATTGCTCAAGGATAATTCTTTTCTCCTCGACCGCATACTTAAGGTTAATCAGCTGGTCTCTTGCCTCGCGAAGCTGAAGGGTGGTGTCGAGCTGGGTTTGTACGAATTCAGCGTTCTCCTTTTCAAGTTCGATCTGTTTCTCATTGAACCGGTTCTGAAACTCGGACCGGTCCAGATTGGCCACCCAATCTCCTTTTTTAACAACAGTACCCTCGTCAACGATATTTTGTATGACTACCTGCCAGATCCTAAAGTCGCGAAGTTGCGTGGGTCCCAGAATTTTAACGGAATTTTTTGCCTCAAGCTCGCCTGTAGTTTCGATTTCCACCTTAAATGGACCGCGCTTCAGATCGACAATGACGTCAGATACGTTTCCTGCTTTGCTTCCGCGCAACGCAAAATATCCGACCAGCACAATTGCTAGTCCCCCAGCTGCATAAAGAAGTTTTCTATTCATCGGGAGCGATTTGATCAATACTGCTAACTATTCTGCGACGGTGAATCTCCACACATAACTCCCACAAAGCCGTCGCTACTTAAAGCTACTACATTAGTTATAATTAATGGAGACCATTAACATAAATGTTGACCATAAAAATGCCTGCGCTATTGAGACAACGAAACAAATTCGTTAAAAGTATATTGTAATCCAGCGTGCGTCAGCAAACCCTATTCAGCGGCCTCTATTGAGGCTCACCTTTGCTGATCTCAAATTTTGACAGAGCATTCGCTTTTGTGATTTTACTGCTGTTGAGATCTTTCAGGACTGAACCTTTTATGGCGTAATCTACCGTAGATGGAATTCCGCAGCCAGCACAACGGGTCAGTCGCACCTGGAAAACCAACACTTCATTGTCACCCAGGCTCTTTAAGGTTCTACCATACTCAAGAATGTTATCTTTAAGCTCTGACTCAAATTTGGGATAAAGTTCTTTTATCTTGGCATCGCGTGTCGCCTGATCAATATCCTCTAGCCCTACCGTTGGCATTACGTATCTTCTTGAGTATCCGATTTCCTGGCTACTAAGCGCCTGCATGTAGTATACCACGCCGTAATCTTTCAGTCGCTCGAAATAAATATTCTCCCCTATAAAGAATGTTTTCGACAGATCTGGTCGGTATAGTCTGGTAAAGATACTGGACAACAGTTCCAGGTCGGGTTCCACTTCATCAACGGCCTGGGTATTAATCACCTTTATCCTGGTCATCAATTGATCGCGATTGATCTTGTTTTGCCTGTACTGAGTAAGGTCCCCTTTTAAGGCTTCAACAGACAAATGCGTTCGCTTCGGGGAATTAAAATATTTATTCACCCAGGCGCGTCTGTCGCCCTGGTTTGAAACAATTATTTTCTCTGCCGGAGTCAGCTGCGTCATCATATCTCCATAGTCTGCCAAGAAGGCCTTCGCAGCTTCTATCACTTTTGTATTATACGCATCTCGCACGCTATCCATTTCAAGCTTCGATTTTTCTACCGCTTTGTCAGCAAGGCGAATGGTTGCTTTTTGATCCGGTGAAGCGGGTGGATTTGCCCGTCTATTCTCATAGTTGTACACACTTACTCCTGGACCCTCAATCCGCTCTTCCTGCCAGATGAAATTGTCACCGGGATGCGAAAATACGATGGGTGTGGTGTAATCTGCTGGAATATAAAATGTAATGCCATAACCCTGCTGGTATTTGCTTTTGATCTCCAATGGAAAGAACATCTTTTGTTTTTCAAACTGCTGTTTGATAAGTGTTCCCAAGATATTTTCGGCCACAGCGATATCCCGTGTCATTCTCTCCTCATCGACCTTTTGTGCTAACGTATTATGCGTTGCTATTGCCAATACGCTACATACTAAAGTTTGAAATATTCTTTTCATAGTAATATGCGATTTCATTGTTGTCTATTTCGCCTGTTAATAGGCTGCTCCCACTGTATTTTTATTTTCAACCGTCGATATGATACTTGTCAGGATTTGTTCCGTTTCCTGCTTGAACACATCAGTATTCTGCTCCAGACTGTTTAATCGTGTTTGAACAAGCTGGAGATCGTCATTCCGTTGTTGCTGGAGATATTTCGAAAAATCAACGAGCATACTTTCGATATACTCCTTCTGTTCGTCTGCAGATAGTTTGAAATAATTTTTTACCAGTTGCAGATTTTCCGCCTGAAGACCGGATACAAACGCACGAATCTGATCCTGGGATGCAACCGATGCCTCGCGCACAAGCTTGTCGATCTTAGCAGAATTTAACGCCAGGCTTTTATTTACAGACGCATCGAGCAGCGATTGCGTCTCTTTCAAGCTTGCTTGCATTGACTGATTGTTTCGATCAAGTGACGCATTGATCATTGCCTGTACCGCCTCCGTTGACAGCCCATCTGATTCTGCGCTGGAAGCCTTGGTTCCTCCAAAGCTGATCCTCACTTCCCGATTGTCATAACTGACGTTCATACCGGCTAGCCTACCCGCCAGGATAACAATCAGCAAAGATGCAGCAATACTACCGATGGTTCTGATATAAGGGATGTCCCACAGACTCCGTGATCGGCGTTCATCCACAAAAATCGGGGGGGCTATTACCTCTTTATCCTTCACCTCCGCTAAAAGCGTCCGAACATTGCTAAGCCGTTCTAGTTCGAGACGGGCTTCGGGGTGTTCAAACAGGTATTTTTCAATAGCTTCCTTTTCAGAATTTTCCAATTCACCGTACAGGTAAGCCATTAAATCATTCTCACTTGGTTTATAGCTCATAGCCTATTGTATCTTTGTTGATGTTCTTTCTATCTAAGATTTTTCGCAGTCCGTCAAGACCATAATACATCCTCGACTTGACCGTATTTTCCGAGATGTTCAATACCTCTGCAATCTCACGGAACTTTAACCCCTCGTATTCTTTCATAATTACAACTTCGCGTTGCTCAACATTCAGCTCTGCGAGTGCCTGTTGCAGGATGTCAGAGAGTTCGCTTCGTTGCAGCTGAGATTCCGGGTTATCATATCTCGAACCGGTTGACTCCCATTTGGGGGAATCCTCTGCATCGCGGTTCCATACCACATCAAAAGACAGCGACCGGTCACCTTTCTTCTTTCGCGCTTCTTCCCTGCAATAATTCACTGCAATCTTATAAAGCCAGGATTTGAAACGACCATTGTCCTGAAGACCCGGAAGGTTTTTACACATCGAAATGAAAGTTTTTTGCGACACCTCCATTGCCATGTCATGGTCCATGAAAAACTTATAACCGAAGTTATAGATCCGCTTATACCAAAGCTGAACGAGTCTACCCTGGGCGTTCTGATCCCCATCCTTTGCCCGGGTAACAAGGGTATCAGAATGCATCATGGCACCGTTCAGTAAAGGATCTACCACAGATTTGGTCAGTTTTTGAGTTATTCACCAGCCATCCGGTTCACTTTAGAGATGTTGGCGGGTGAGGAATAGTTTTATTGAGTGCGGATTTTTTCTTCCGTTATCCGTTATTAGTTATTAGTTATTAGTTATTAGTTATTAGTTATTAGTTATTAGTTATT
>CAMLER010000041.1 GCA_946478915.1 uncultured Chryseolinea sp. | reverse complement strand
ACTCAATCAGCGAGTTTAGAACATTGGCAGGCATGCGCTCGTCGACATCCCAATCGCCGGATTCATATTGAAGTCGTGTAAAGAAAAATTTGTTAGCTGTCACAGTCACAAAGACGCCCAAACATCATAATCCAAAGTTAGTTATGAACAGAAACTTTGAAAGTATTATCCTTTTGTCAGACCGCGTCAGATAGACTTGTGAACGTAAAGTCCCGGATCTTCATCGGAGGCAGCAAATAATTAATGTTGGACTCAATACTTACGGTTCGCTCCGGTTTTCCCAACTCTTCCAGGTTATTCAGCATGATAACAGGACTTTCATTAAAGCGAAAATTTTTAATCGGAAACTTGATTGCGCCGTTCTCAATGTAAAATGTGCCATCGCGGGTCAAGCCTGTTAACAGCAAAGTCTGAGGATCGACATTGCGGATATACCACAATCTTGTCACCAGGATACCTTTCTTGGTACCCTTGATCAATTCCTCCAGAGACTTGGTTCCTCCTTCCATAATGACAGCATCAGGTGATGGAATTGCTTTGACGCCTTTTTTCTGCGCCCAATAGCGCGAGTATGTTAGGTTCTTTACTACGCCCTTATCAATCCAGGCCACTTTTTCCTGCGGTCGGCCATCGCCTGTCCAGGGGCTTGTGGGCAGATCGGGATTCCAGGGATCGGAATAAAGAGTAACTCGTTCATCGACAAGTTTTTCACCAAGGCTGGTTTTACCACCTGGCTTGCTTAGAAAGCTCCTTCCTTCGTCGGCTTGTCGGGCATCCAGTCCGAATAGAATATTCTCCAGAAGAACGGCTGCTGCTGCTGGTTCTAAAATGACCGTATATTTTCCAGGTTCAATAGCCTGCGCGTTAGCAGAGCGCAGACCCTTCTCTGCAGCTATTTTCGTAGCTGCTCGGGTATCGAGCTTACTAATGTCATTGTAACCGCGAGTGGCATAGCCTGAACCTTTTCCATCTTCGGTGCGCATGGTTACTGAAAAGTTCACATTGGTAGATGTATTGTAAGCAAACAGGCCTTTTGAATTCATCATTGCTGCAAATCCATTGCTGTCTTCCAGGTAACCAGCCGAAACCAATTTTGACTCTTTTGCGACCTGCAGACTCTTCTCGACTGCATCCGCGCGTAGCTTTGGCGTTATCGCAGCGGTGGCGGGCACGTACGTGATCGAGTCCCTGTAAGTCTGCGGCCCGAGAAAAGATACAAATTCCGGATTTTCAGGTGCCAGTTGAGCCAGTTCCTCCGACCTCCTGACCACTTTCTGCAGTGATGCATCATCAAGTTCATTAATAGTTGCAACGCCTAGCTTCTTGCCAAAGGCGGATGATACTACAAGACTCGTCTGGCTTACCGATCCGCTGGTTGACACAGAATTCCGTGCATATCGGATATTCCCATTGTTAGTTCCATTGAGATTGATTTCGCATTCGTCAGCTTTGGAATAGCTTAATATTTTTTTCAGCAGAGCTTGTGCTTCGTCTTTTGTAAGAATTGCCATATCAACCTAATTTTCTTGCTGTATTTATTACGTTAACACCATTGAATCGTGTAGTAGACGATCCGTGAGATACTGAGCTGGTTTGCATGGGTTGACCCTTTCCATCAAAAAAGGAACCTCCAAGACGATAGTCGCTTTCATCCGCCATACCTACGCACGAATTCCAGAACTCTTGCGTATTTGATTGATACGCCACATCTTTTAGCATACCTGCAATTTTTCCGTTTTTGATTTCATAGTAAAGTTGTCCGCCGAACTGAAAATTATACCGCTGCTGATCGATGGAGAACGAACCGTCTCCAATGATGTAGATACCTTTCTCAACACCTTTGATGAGATCATCAATACTTTTTTTCTCTTTCCCGGCCATGAGGGAGATATTAGGCATTCGCTGAAACTGCACGCTGCTCCAATTGTCCGCGTAGCAACATCCTTGTGATTCGCTCAGATTGAGGATGTGAGCCTGATCACGTATAGTCTGATAGTTGACCAGTACACCTTCTTTGATTACATCCCACCGACCACATTTAACGCCTTCGTCATCATAACCCGCGGCGCCCAACGACCCCACCTGTGTTTTGTCAGCGAAAATGTTTACGATCTTGCTGCCATAATTAAATTTCTTTGACTCCCATTTGTCCAGCGTCAGGAAGCTTGTTCCTGCAAAATTGGCTTCATAACCAAGCACGCGGTCTAATTCAGTAGGATGCCCTGTTGATTCATGAATGGTCAACCAAAGATGGGAAGGGTCCAAAACCAGATCATACTTCCCGGGCTCTACCGACTTGGCCGTCAATTTTTGTCCTGCCTGAACGGCACCTGCGGCTGCATCCTCGAGCATGTCATAACGATCTTTATAAAGGGTCGTAATTCCTTTGATCTTGTCCTGTGGGCGCGCGTACAAATACTCATAGCCCATCCCCATGGGGGCACTCAACGCGTTGCGTGTCTCGAATTTGCCAGAAGCTTGATCAATTTTTGTGATAAAGAACGTCGGCCAAATTCTGTGAATATCCTGATCAATGTATGATCCATCGGTTGAGGCAAAATACTTTTGCTCATTAACCATAAAAAGATATGAGTTAATGAAATCGGCTCCGCCTTTCATTGCTGCTGCATTCACGCTCAGCAATAGATCAACTTTCTCTTTGATGGGGACTTCGAAAGAATTCTTTTCAATCGGTGCTTTCCAAGTTACTTCGCCATAACCCTTTTGAGGGGCTAATCTCACCGGCTCCGACAATAATCGTGAGTTTTCCTTTGCAATAGCAACAGCCATATCCGCTGCTTTGGCAATGCCGTCGTTATCCATTTTGTCAGTGGCGGCAAATCCCCAGCTGCCATTTGCGATTACGCGTATACCCATACCGTAGGATTCGGTATTTACGATATTCTCGACTTTATCCTCCCGCGTGATCACATACTGGTTTAGATAACGGCCGATTCTGACATCTGTGTAGGTAGCGCCCTTCGAACGCGCTGCATTCAGGGCGATGTCAGCCATCCTTTTCTTGATTGCGACATCAATACTTTCCAGCGCTCTTTCGGGTGGTATGTCACGGCCTATTATTGGAATTCCGGGAAGCATAGCCGCAGTTGCTCCGATGCCTGTGAGGTAAATAAAATCTCGCCTTTTCAATGTATTGTGTAGTTAATGAGTTGCATTATTTAGATGGCGTCCGACAAACTAGTGAAAGTGAAGTCTCTCAATTTCATATATGGTAAAAAGAAATTAACACCTCCGCCACCTGCGCTAACACGGACTTGTTTTCCCAGAGTTTCAAGGTTATTCAGCATGATAACAGGACTTTCGTTAAATCGAAAGTTTTTAATCGGATATTTGATCTTACCATTTTCAATAAAAAATGTTCCGTCGCGGGTCAATCCCGTATATAATAACGTCTGGGGATCAACGGTCCGTATGTACCAAAAACGTGTCACCAATATTCCTCTTTTAGTATCTCTGATCATATCTTCCAGCGACGCGGACCCTCCATCCAGGATAGCATTACCGGGGAACGGAACAGATTCCACATTCTTTTGTGATGCCCAATATCGATCATAGAAAATATTTTTAACTACCCCATTTCGGATGATATCCATTTTTTTTCTTGCCTGACCATCCGATGTCCAGGGTGACGCAGGCACTTCATTATGCCATGGATCAGTGTAAAAATTGATGCGCTCGTCGAAAATTTTTTCCCCCTGTTTCGTCCCTCCTCCTTTCTTAGACAAAAAGCTTCTGCCTTCATCCGCCGGCCGGGCATTCATATTAAAAAGCATGTTGCGCAACAGTTCGGCTGAAGCGGCCGGCTCAAGGATGACAGTATATTTGCCGGGCTCAATGGCTTTTGCATTTCGCGATTGCAGCGCCTTTTCTATTGCCACTTTTGATGCCTGCGCAATATCGAGTTTCGATACATCGTTGAAATCGCGCGTCACCCATCCCGATCCAGTTCCATCATCGGTTCTCATGGTCGCGGTGTAGGTCACATTGGTCGCCTTGTTGTAAGCGAAGAGTCCCTTGCTATTCATCATGGCGGCTGTACTGTTTCTGTCTTCCAGAAAGCCGGCTGCGGTTACACCACCGTTGCGGGCAAGTTCGATACTGTCAGCGGCAGCACGAGCTCGAAAATCAGGGGTTATTTTTGCGGTAGCCTCAGCGTAAGTTTTCGACTCGCCATAGCTTTGTGGTGGAAGTGGCTCCATAAACTCGGGGTTTTCAGGCGCCAGGTTAGCAAGTTCTTCCGATCTTCGTACTACTTTCTCAAGCGATGCATCGTCAAATTCATTGACGGTTGCAGTTCCCGCTTTCTTTCCATAATACGATTGTACTACCAGAGTGGCATCGATGTTTTCTCCGGCAGTAGAAACACTATTCCGTGCGTACCGGATATTTCCATTAGTGCCGCTTGTCAAATTGACTTCACAGCCGTCAGCTTTTGAGAACTGAATAACTTTTTCTACTATTTTTTTCGCTTCCTCTCTTGTATATAATGACATCTCTTTGCAATTGTATGTGTGAGGATTTTTACTAGATCTTACGCCCGGTATTGATTACGTTAATTCCGTTGAAGCGGGAAGTTGAACTTCCATGAGATACCGCGCTAACTTGCGAGGGTTGTCCTTTTCCATCGAAAAAGGAACCGAATAATCTGTAGTCACTCTTGTCGCAAATTTTAACGCAACTGTTCCAGAATTCCTGCGTGTTAGATTGATAAGCAACGTCGTTCAGCATCCCAGCGATGGCTCCGTTCCTGATTTCATAGAACAGCGTTCCGCCAAATTGAAAATTGTAGCGTTGTTGATCGATCGAATACGATCCGCGCCCTGCGATGTAAATCCCTTTTTCAACATCCTTGATCATCTGATCTATGGAGTAGGCGTCTGTACCAGGCGAAAGGGAGACGTTCGGCATTCGTTGAAATTGAACGTCACTCCAGCTTTGGGCATAGCAGCACCCGTGCGATTCCGTCTGGCCAAGAATGTGCGCCTGATCGCGTATAGCCTGATAGTTAACCAGTACTCCGTTTTTTATCAGGTCCCACTGTTTGCATTTTACACCTTCATCGTCATATCCAACAGCACCTAATGATCCTGTCTGTGTTTTGTCGGCAAAAATGTTAACTATATTACTCCCATAGTTGAAGTTTCCGGACTTCCATTTGTCCATCGTGGCGAAACTTGTGCCAGCATAATTTGCTTCATATCCCAAAACCCTGTCAAGCTCCAACGGGTGCCCTACTGATTCGTGGATGGTTAGTCCAAGGTGGTTTGGCTCAAGCACAAGATCATATTTGCCTGGCTCAACCGATTTCGCGCTTATCATTTCTTTTGTTTGTCGCGCTGCAGCAATGGCATCCTCGATAAGGTCATAGCTGTTGCGATACAGAATGATTCCTTCGGGTCCCTGCACTTTGTCTTTGGCTTTGGGAATCATGTATTCATACCCCATTCCCATCGGTGCGCTTAGTGCCTGTCTCGTCTTAAAGGTTCCAGATGTCCTGTCCGTAGTTGTCACCGTAAAGGTCGGCCAGATGCGATGAATATCTTGGTCGATATAAGACCCATCGGTGGAGGCAAAGTATTTTTGTTCGTTTACCTGGAAGAGATTAGTGTTGATGAAGCTTGCACCTTTTTCAAGCGCAGCAGCATTTGCCCTGAGCAGGAGGTCCACTTTTTCCGAAACAGGTACTGAGAATGGATTCAACTCGATCGGAGTTTTCCATGCCACCTCTCCGTGTGACTTTGCGGGTGCCAGCTTAACAGGCTCGGTTTGAAATTTCGAATTCGCTTTTGCAATTGCAGCAGCCTGCTGAGCGGTTTTTTTAATACCGTCTTCTGTCACGACATTAGTAGAAGCAAATCCCCACGTACCATTCACGATCACTCTTATGCCTGCACCAAATGATTCGGTATTCACAATATCTTGAACTTTGTTTTCCCGCGTTGTAAGAAATTGATTCAGGTATCTGCCAATCCTGACATCCGCGTAAGTCGCTCCCATTGATTTTGCTGTGTTAAGAGCAATATCTGCGAGTTTCCTTTTTTGACTTATATCAATCCGTTGTTCAAGAGACAACGGGATGGGTATGCTTTCTCCCATTACCGGGACAAGCAGACCGCCGAGGCCAAGCCCCGTCAGTTCAATAAATCTTCGACGTTTCAAAATATTGGGTTTACAATTCTAATTCTGGCAACTACTGCACTAAACAAATGTTTCGCGACCGAAACAGTCCGTTTCGTGATATTTGTAAAATACTGAAAAATCAAAAATGGACACAGGTTTATGTATCCGATGTTGGATTATTGTTATTTGGGTGGCAGGAGCGAGGGCTATTTCGTCAGAGAACCGAAATCAAAAGATGTTTCCAGGAATTTTGTATTGAATTTCCCTGACCGGAAAGTTGGGTTATCCATCAGTTTGATGTGGAAAGGTATGGTGGTTTTCACACCTTCAATAACAAATTCCTGCAGGGCACGCTTCATCCTGGTGATTACTTCTTCGCGGGATTGCCCGGTAATGATGAGCTTTGCGATCATCGAATCATAGTTGGGTGGAATTGTGTAACCCGCGTAAACATGGCTGTCAATTCGAACACCATGACCACCGGGCATGTGGAGGTTTGTTATTTTCCCCGGAGAGGGCCTGAAGCCATTGGCAGGATCTTCGGCATTTATCCGGCACTCCATCGCAAACATTTTGGGGAAATAGTTAGTCCCGGAAATGGGCACTCCTGCGGCAACTTTGATCTGTTCTTTGATCAAATCATAATCCGTTACTTCTTCGGTGATGGGATGTTCCACCTGAATACGGGTATTCATTTCCATGAAATAAAACTTACCGTGCTTGTCAAGGAGGAACTCAATTGTCCCTGCGCCTTCGTAGTTGATGGCTTTGGCACCTTTTACAGCAGCTTCCCCGATTCGTTCACGCAGCTCCTGGTTCACGACGGGAGAGGGAGTCTCTTCAACAAGCTTTTGGTGTCGCCGCTGAATCGAACAGTCGCGTTCAGAGAGGTGGCACACCTTGCCATACTGATCTCCCACAACCTGTATCTCGATATGGCGCGGTTCTTCAATAAATTTTTCCAGGTATAATCCATCGTTGCCGAAAGAAGCGGCCGCCTCCCGCTTGGCATCGTCCCATGCTTTTTTGAATTCCGAATCATTGCTCACAATCCGCATTCCTTTTCCTCCGCCTCCAGCTGTCGCTTTAAGAATTACGGGATATCCGATTTCCTTCGCAAGACGAATACCCTCGTCAATGGAATCGAGCAATCCATCAGATCCGGGGATGGTCGGCACGCCCGCTTTCTTCATCGTATCTTTTGCAGTCGACTTATCACCCATCGCTTCAATCATGGCAGGTGTTGGTCCGATGAATTTAATTCCGTATTCGTGACAGATCGCTGAAAATTCTGCACGTTCAGACAAGAAGCCATATCCTGGATGAATTGCATCAGCGTTCGTTATTTCTGCGGCGGAAATTATTCGCGGGATATTGAGATAGGAATCTTTGCTGGGAGCATCGCCGATACAAACCGCTTCGTCAGCGAACCGAACGTGTAAGCTCTCCCTGTCGGCTGTGGAGTAAATGGCAACTGTTTTGATATCCATCTCGCGGCAGGTCCGAATTACACGTAATGCAATTTCTCCGCGGTTGGCTATAAGTACTTTTTTGAACATAAATTCCAATTAGTAAATAAATCAATTTCTGCTTTTGATACAGGGATTGATAATAGGATGGTTAAGCCAGGATCCTTACACGTTTCTTAGTCTGGTTCGACAACGAACAACACCTGGTCATATTCCACCGGAGTTGCATTCTCGAGAGAAATTTTCACAATTGTTCCTGATACTTCGGACTCAATTTCGTTGAACAATTTCATTGCTTCAATAATACAAACTGTCTGGCCTTTGGTGATCTTGTCGCCGACCGAAACGAACGGCGGCGTATCGGGCGATGAGGACCGATAAAAAGTGCCGATCATTGGCGATTTTATTTCAATGGTTTTTTTAGCTGGTGTTGCCGGAACTGTTGGCTCCTGCTTCACGACGGGCGGTGGTACGGGTGGTGCGACAGGTACTACCGGTTGCCCTACTGCTGCAACGCTATGGATAGGGGTCGCTGCGATCGCCGGCGCGGATTTAAATACCTTTTGATCGGGTTCCCGCTTTACGCTAAGTTTTAGCTCCTTGGTTTCAATGTTCACCTCATTTAAGCCCGACTTCGAGATAAAATCTATAAGGTCCCTTATTTCAGAAGTTTTCATTGAATAATGGTTTGGGTCGGATGATTCGAGGAAAGACGATTCCTCTTTTTTAGTAGCAGGTTTAGATGCGCGGGATTTACTCATTGAATTATGATTATTCTTTTACGCGTTCAACATAGTCTCCGGTGCCCGTATGGATTTTTATCTTATCACCGGTGTTTACAAAGAGCGGCACACGAATTTCCGTACCATTCTCCAATGTCGCGGGCTTCAACGTACGTGTAGCAGTATCGCCCTGCATACCAGGTTCAGTATATTGTATCTCCATTACGACGTGTGTGGGAGGCTCTGCGGTAATCGCACTCTCTCCATTTTCAAAAGCAATCAACAACGTTACTCCCTCTTTTATGTAGTTGACTGCTGAGCCCAACAACTTTTTGTCAATATAAACCTGATCGAAAGTTACATTGTCCATACAGACCAGACTGTCGCCATCGTTGTACAGGTATTGATATTCTTTCGTTTCGACCCGAAGAATTTCAACTTCATCACCGGGTCTGAATCGATTTTCTGCAATTTTTCCGTTGCGCACGTTGCGCATTTTGACTTGGTAAAAGGCGCGGAGATTTCCTGGTGTACGATGCTGCAGTTCTTCGATCTGCATCACCTCACCATTAAATCGTACAAAATTGCCTTTGCTTAAATCGGAAACAGTCGCCATAAAAAAAACTTAAAACTTTAATTTACAAATGAATTGAATAATAACAAGAAATCAGGTCTCAGGGTTGTACTGCGTGGTGATAAACGCTCTAACTGTTGTAAGCCCATTTTACATAAACAGCACCCCAGGTAAACCCGCCGCCGAAAGCCGAAATAATAAGATTGTCACCTTTCTTCAGTTTCTTTTCATAATCCCAAAGCAAAAGAGGAATCGTTCCGCCCGTGGTATTTCCGTAACGTTCAATGTTCATCATTACCTTGTCATCACTTATACCTACGCGTTGAGCGGTAGCATCAATAATCCGTTTGTTCGCCTGGTGTGGCACCAGCCAATTAATATCTTCAGGGCGAAGGTTATTCCGTTCTGCAATTGCTGCCGAGACTTCCGCCATATTTGTCACTGCGAATTTAAAAACGGCGGCGCCCTCCTGGTACACAAAATGCTGTCGCGCCTGCACTGTTTCCAACGTCGCCGGATAGCGGCTGCCTCCGGCTTTCATATGAAGATAAGCTTCACCGTTTCCATCGCTTCTTAAGATCGAATCGATAATACCTTCTTCACCAGTAGTAGGTTCCAGCAAAACGCATCCCGCGCCATCACCGAAAATAATGCAGGTTGTCCGATCGGTGTAGTCCATGATCGCCGACATCTTATCGCCTCCGATCACTACTACCTTTTTATACATTCCAGACTGAATAAAACTTGCTCCTGTGGTCAGGGCAAAGATAAACCCCGAACAGGCTGCACTCATATCGAAACTAAATGCGTTGACGGCCCCAACAGCAGTTGCCACAATGTTAGCCGTTGCAGGGAATGTCATGTCGGCAGTAACCGTGGCGAAAATCACAAGGTCAATCTCTTTAGGGTCAAGTCCGGTTTTCGCAATCAGATTCTTAACAGCTTCTATCCCCAATACTGAAACGCCAAGCCCGTCACCCTTCAAAATCCTTCGCTCCTTGATACCAGTACGGGTGGTAATCCATTCGTCACTGGTTTCCACCATTGTTTCAAGTTCCTGGTTGGTGAGGATGTAATCGGGGACATATCCTCCGACTCCTGTAATAGCAGCTCTGATGTTAGCCATATCGTTTGATTTATCTGCCGGGTTGTCTGTTCCAGAAAAAAGAAAAGCCCGGCGTCAACCGAGCATTGAAATTATTTACTTTCAAAGTGTCTTGGAATTCGTTTGCCCTGATGTTCTTTCTTTATTGTTTTTTCAACCGGGATACCGGCGATGCAGATTGAACTCATGCGACTACGCCAACACTTCCTTTTCCATCACAACTCTACCGTTGTAGTAAAGTTTACCTTCATGCCAAAAGCCACGATGGGGCAAGTGGTGTTCACCTGTTGTTGGGCAAACTGTTAATTGCTTAGCGTGTGCTTTATAATGCGTTCTTCTTTTATCTCTTCGCGTTTTCGAGGTTTTGCGTTTGGGATTCGGCATGACTAATTAGTTTATTTTAATTTTTTCAAAATATTCCATCGAGGATCTGTTGGTTCCTCTTCATCTTTCTTTTCTTCAGCAGTATCGGACGAATATACGATCTTTCCTTCAGCGCCTTCCATTTCGTCAACTTCATCCTGAAATCTTGGGTGAAGCTTTTTTAAAGGGATTGCCAGCGAAATGAACTCATATATATATTGTCCGAGCTCCAGCGAGGCAGCATCTCTTGGAATGACGATGATCTCATCCGTCATTTCCTGATACTCTTCGCCGTATTTGAAAACGATTTTGTTTTCAGTTTCAATCGGATAGTCAAACGGTTCCAGGCTTCGATCACAAATCAGCCGAGCTACACCCTTCACCTTGAAGTCAACTTCAATAAAGGTTTCGTGTTTGTTCAACAACACATCCACGCGGAACGAACCTTTCGAAAGAAGATCGGTTCCGTATTTCCTGAAGAACTCGCTACCAAATTCATATTCGAATTGGTGTTCCTTATTGCTCAGGCCAACAATATTCACACTGTAAGCCGCCACTCCCAAAGCCGTATCCTTAAAAATTAGTCGGCAAATTTAGAACAATAAATGATAAAAGTAAAAGTTAGCCGGAATTAAGGCTAAATGAAGTTGTTTAGAGCAATTTCTCGAAATTCCTGGCGGGTTTTCAGCTCGTAATTCTCTATAAAATAGTCAATTATCCCCTTTTTGAAGCCCAATTTGATGGCAATATTCTTACAAAAAATGATCTCGCTCTCAAATACATTCTGGTCAACGAACACCAGTTCGATAGCGGACATCAGATATTCGAACTTCTGATCCAGGGAAAGCGCCCCTAGCGAATCGATAGGCTGGGGATTCCGAATGAGCTCATTTACCTCCTCATCGGAAAAATTGCGCTCGCGTGCGATCTTAAAGATCAAATCACGCTCGATTTTAGCAAAATGTTTATCAGCTTCTGCTAACTGAATAAGTATGTTCAACTGCTTCTTAGTGACTATATCCATTTCAACTAATACTTCAATGTCAAATATATAGAATTAAAAAAAATTACCACTACGCAGCGGCTAAATGGTGGAAATGTAGCTCCTAAATAATGTTATTTTTCTTTAGATGGTTGCGTGCGCTGTTTAAATATTTCCACTGCCTGATAGATTGCTTCTCTCAACGATCCTTCATGGGCCTGGTTTTTACCGGCAATGGCATATGCAGTTCCATGGTCGGGCGACGTGCGGATAATTGGGAGACCCGCAGTAAAATTTACGCCATCTCCGAAGGCAATTGTCTTAAATGCAACAAGTCCCTGATCGTGATACATGGCCAAAATTCCATCATATTTGGAATGGCTACCGGTAGCAAAGAACCCATCCGCTGGAAATGGACCATAAACCAACCTGCCCTTGTTCTTTTGATCGGCGATCACCGGACGTATGATCTGATCTTCTTCCTGCCCGAGCAACCCGTTATCCCCCGCGTGCGGATTTAGCCCTAAGACCGCGATTTTAGGCTTTGAAATACCAAAGTCCTTTCGCAGTGACGCATCCATAACCCTTAATTTTGCTTCGATTTTCTCTTTTGACAAAGCCGCAGCAACCTCCTTAATGGGAATGTGCTCAGTAACCAAGCCTACTCTTAGCTTATCGCTGATCATAAACATAAGGCTTTCAGAAACTTCAAAGAAGTTGGTCAGAAACCCAGTATGCCCGGTAAATGGGAATTCCTCGCTATGGATCGTGTGTTTATCGATGGGTCCAGTCACCAGCGCATCGATCAATCCCTCCTTTATTTCTGACGCCGCTTGTTTTAGCGCAATGTAAGCGGCTTTTCCACCTTCTTTCGACGCTTTACCCGGTACAATCTCTAAAGCGTCTTCTCCCCAGCAATTAATCACGTTGATGCTTTTTGCAGCATACTGTCCTTTGTTTCGGACCTGAGTATAGTTGATATCCTCCAGGTTAAACAGTTTTTTATAGTATGAGAAGAGCTTTCCCGACCCATAGACCACCGGTGTCATCAGGTTTAATATGCGATTATCGGAAAGGGCCTTTAACACCACTTCCGGTCCGATACCGTTGTAGTCACCTAAAGTTATACCAATGCGAGGTTTGTGTGTTTGCGTCATGGGCGGGTTTCAATTCTTTGCGATTTAACAAAAATATCTATTTGTTCCTCGTAGATTGGCGGATGTATCCCGATAGAAAAAGCAATACAGTCAGGCCGAAAAAATCGTTAGGCCAACATTTTTTACATGATGCGGCCATCGCCGGGCGCATTGTGGATGCGTTGCAGATTAATTCGATCTCGCCTCTTGTACTGGAAATAGGCCCAGGTATGGGTGTGCTGACCCAGATCCTGATCAAACGTAGTGACATAGATTTGAAAGTTGTGGAGATCGACAGAGAATCCGTCGCTTATCTTAAAAAGAACTATGCAGAACTGCGGGGAAGAATCATTGAAGACGATTTTTTGAAAATTGAGCTCGCAGAAATCTTCAATGGTAAATTTTCTATCATTGGAAACTTTCCGTACAATATCTCTTCACAGATATTTTTCAAAGTTCTTGAGGCGCGCGATCAGGTTCAACAAGTAGTATGTATGCTGCAAAAAGAAGTAGCCGATCGGATTGCAGCGCCTCCTGGAAGCAAAACGTATGGAATATTAAGTGTACTCCTGCAAGCATTTTATGATGTCGAGCATTTATTTAAGGTGATGCCGGGTTCGTTTAGACCTCCTCCTAAAGTTATCTCCGCTGTCATCCGTCTTAAACGAAATAGCGTGCAGAAGCTGGAATGCGATGAAAAGCTTTTTGTTCAGGTGGTAAAGCAAGCATTCAATACGCGTCGCAAGACCTTGCGCAATGCCCTAAAAAATCTAAATTTGGCAGCCGAAATTGCAACGCTGAGCTTGCTTGACAAACGCGCTGAACAATTGTCGGTAAAAGACTTTGAAGACCTTACCTTATTAATCGAAAAAAGTCGTGGAGCCGCTGGCGGTTGATTTTGAGTTGACCAAAGAATTTCGTGATCGCTTTCAACAAGCGTTGGATGAGCGTGACGATGTTTTCATTGGAACGACTCTTGCGAATGTAAAGCCGGCAGACATCACAGCGTTGTTGTATGAATTCAATTCGGAAGAATCCAAGTATGTCATGGACCTTCTCGATATTGAAACGCAAGCCGAAATTATCAGCGACCTCGATCGGGATACACGCAAGAAATTTTTGAAGGTTTATCCACCATCAGAGATCATAAATTTTCTCAATCAACTCGCATCGGATGATACTGCGGATATCCTGAATGAGCTTCCTATCAAAGAGCGGGAAGAAGTATTGTCCGGACTTGAGCCCGAATTAAAAGCCCAGGTGACGGAACTTCTGCGGTATGAAGAAAATGTCGCAGGTGGTTTGATGGCAAAAGAGTTAATCAAAGCACGCTACAACTGGACAGTAGTTCAATGTATTGATGAGATTCGGAAGCAAGCAGAATATGTGGATAAATTCTATACCGTTTACGTTGTTGACGAAGTTGATAAACTGCTGGGTAGAGTGGCGCTTCAGGATCTTATTTTGAGAGAGGCGCGAACGCTTGTCGCCGATATTTATGAGAAAGGGATCGTATCCGTTCCAACGTATATGGAAGACCGGGAAGTCGCCGAGATCATGCGCAAGTACGACCTGGAATCAGTAGGAGTTGTTAATGTGCAGGGCCAACTGGTTGGGCGGATCACTATCGATGACGTTGTAGATGTGATAACGGAGCAAGCGGAAGAAGAACGGCAGATAATGGCCGGTATCAGTGAAGATGTCGAAGAAGATGACAGTGTGTGGAGGAACACGCGTGCACGTCTGCCCTGGCTGGTGATTGGTATTGTTGGTGGCCTGATGAATGCGAAGTTCATGGGTTTATTTGAGGCTGAATTAGCCCGAGTGACTGCAATTGCATTTTTTATTCCCCTTATTCAGGCGACGGGAGGTAACGTAGGTATACAGTCCTCTTCACTCATTGTACAAAGTCTTGCGAATCCCGATTTCGTCGACGAAGGTCTTTGGAAGCGTTTGATCAAAGTTTCTTTTGTCGCAATTCTAAACGGCCTTGTGCTGGCCGTCGTGGTTTTTGGAGCCAATGTTCTTCTTTTTGGAGAGTATAGGATGTCGATGGTTGTATCGTTGGCTCTTTTCAGCGTGGTAGTATTTGCTTCTTTTATCGGTACCATTACACCTTTGGTCCTGAATCAATTTAAGTTTAATCCCGCTCTCGCCGCTGGTCCTTTTATTACAACTTTAAATGATCTCTTAGGACTGACTGTCTATTTTTTCATCGTACATATTTTGCTTTAATGATTGTCCGTAAATGTTTAATTGTTGATCCGATGCATAGCAGCATATTCCCAATGCTGCAAAACATAGGTTGGGAAGTAGATTATCAACCCGATATCACCCGCGAAGAAATTAGGTCAAGACACCAGGGATTTCAAGGGCTCATCGTGCGTAGCAAGACCA